>VXSK01000003.1:21660-289944 GCA_009838035.1 Gammaproteobacteria bacterium | reverse complement strand
TGGACGTGGTTGACCCGGCGTTCGCGCCGGGCGTCCAGATTCCCGAGGCGGGCGGACCTTCGGCTCACGACATTCTCACCCTGCTGCGCAAGCTGGCAGGCGTCAACCTGGTGGGCGGCGAAGTGATGGAACTGAATCACCTTTACGACTCCGGCGAGATCACCGCATTGCTGGCCGCGACTTTCGGGGCCGAAATCCTGGCGCTGATCGCCGTCCACAAGCAGGGCAACCCCGGATGACACCGGAATCAACCGGTCCCGCGGCGGCCCTCGATCGCTACATGGTCGCCAACATCGCAGCGGAGCCGGTCATTGTCGAAGGAAGCGGGGCCACCGTCACCGACGAAGACGGGAGAACCTACATTGATCTTGAGGCGGGTCCGGGTGTCGTTTCGGTAGGACATTGCCATCCCGGGGTGGTGGCCGCAGTTCGGGAGCAGGTGGGCAGGCTGACTCAAAGCCCGGGGCGTTTCTACAGCCGCCTGTCGTGGGGCCTGGTCAAGCGGCTTTCGGATCTCACCGGCGGACACCTGTCGAAGGCCTTCATCGCCAATAGCGGGGCCGAGGCGAACGACGGCGCAATCAAGGTCGCGATCAAGCACGCGCTCGAAAGCGGCAAGAAAGGCCTCGGAATTCTCGCCTTCGACCACGGGTTTCACGGCAGGCTGTCGCTGGGCCTGTCGCTGTCCGGTTATGCGGCGCGCAAGTCCGGCTTCGGTCCCTACGCCAGCTTTCCCGGCATCGTCCACTTGCCTCCGCCGTATCGCTACCGCCTCGGCGAGCGCGACTGTCTGGCGGAAATCGAATCGGCATTACGCACCCGCGTGGCCGGCGAGGCCGCGATCCTGATCTCCGAGCCGATATGGTGCGTGGGCGGCGTATACGGGCCGCCGGCGGAATTCTGGCCCCGGGTCGCCGAGCTGTGCAGGAAGCACCGGATCACGCTGATCTTCGACGAAGTCTTTGCGGGCTTCGGGCGAACCGGGAAAATGTTCTCTTACCAGCACTTCGACGTTCAGCCCGACATCATGACTTTCGCCAAGGCAGTCGGCGGCGGGCTGCCTCTTGCCGGGTATATCGCGACCGAGGAAGTGGGCTCGGCGCTGGAGGTGGGCGATCATTTCACGACCTTTGGCGCCAACAACCAGGTGGGCGTCGCGGCGGGTCACGCGGTGCTCGATATCCTCGAGGAAGAGCGCCTGGTGGAGCGCTCGGCGGAGGCCGGCCGCCGTTTCCTTGACGGCTTGACGCGGCTCAAGAGCAAGCATGTCTGCATCGGCGATGTGCGCGGTTACGGGCTCATGCTGGGCGTTGAACTGGTCAGGGACCGCGCGAGCAGGGAGCCGGCCGCTCACCTCGCCAGACAGGTGCAGGCCGCCCTGATGGACGCCGGCGTGCTGGTCTCCATTACCGGCACGTACGGCTGCGTTTTGCGAATCACGCCTCCGCTGGTAATCAGCGATGACCAGATCGACGAGTCAATCGCGGCATTCGACGCCGCCTTTTCCCGCTGCAAGGAACAATGATGAATTATTTCAATCCTTTATGGGAGCAGTCAGCGTTCATCAACAACGATTGGGTAAAATCCGGCGGCGCGGCCGAGGTATTGGACAAGTTCGACAATTCCGTGATTGGCGTCGTGGCTCATGCTGATCAGGCCCTGACGAATAAAGCCGTTGCGGCGGCGGAAGCGGCGTTCAAGGCAGGTTCGATCCATCCGTACCGGCGCTACGAGATCCTGAGCAGGGGCGGTGAGCTGATTGCGGAACGTGAAGAACAGATTTTGCACCTGATGGTGGGGGAATCGGGATTCACCCTTGGCGATTGCAGGACCGAGTTCAACCGCTGTTTGCAGACCTTCGCCGCGTCCGCCGAGGAAGCGAAGCGGCTGACCGGCGAAATGGTTCCGATTACTGCGGCGCCCGGGCAGGATGAACGCCGGATAGCATTCACCGTGCGTAAGCCGATCGGCGTGGTTTGCGCGATTACGCCGTTCAATTCCCCTCTCAACACCGTGGCGCACAAGGTGCTGCCGGCCATCGCCGCCGGGAATACGGTCGTTCTCAAGCCAGCCACCTATACGCCGTTGTGCTCCGCGGTTCTGTGCGAGGTACTGGCCGAGGCCGGCCTCCCGCCCGGCTGTCTGAACATGGTGACGGGTGGAGGCGGCACCACCGGACGCACTCTTCTGCACGACCAGCGTATTGCCTACTATGCGTTTACCGGCAGCACCGAAGTGGGACGCGAAATTCAGCAGGCCGCGGGCCTGCGGCGCACGCAACTGGAGCTGGGAAACATTTCCGGCACCATCGTCTGCGCCGACGCCACGCTGGAAGCGGCGGTATCGAAATGCGCGGCGGCCTCGTTCCGCAAGGCCGGACAGGTCTGCACGTCGGTGCAGAGGCTCTTCGTGGAAAGCAGCCTTGCGGGCGAATTCGTGGATGCCCTGTGCCGGGAAACCCAATCGCTTGCGGTCGGCAACCCGAGAAATGAGAGGACTTTCGTGGGGCCGATGATCGACGGCAAGGAAGCGCAACGGATCGAGAACTGGATCATCGAGGCGGACCGGGAAGGTGCGGAAATACTCACGGGAGGGGACCGGGACGGCGCGCTGGTGCAGCCGACGATCATTACCGGCGCTTCTTCCGATGCACGGGTCCTTACCGACGAGGCCTTTGCGCCGGTTGTCACCGTGGTTCCCTTCGATTCGCTGGACGAAGCGCTGGCAGGGGTCAATGCAACGCCGTACGGCCTGTCGGCGGGAATATTCACAAACGACGTCACCCGCGGCCTCGACGCCATCCGCGCACTGGACATGGGGAACATTCATATCAACGACACATCCTCCAGCCGGGTCGATCTCATGCCCTATGGCGGCATCAAGGACAGCGGGCACGGTCGGGAAGGGCCGCGATACGCCGTGCGGGACATGACCGAGGAGCAACTGGTGGTCATCAACCCCGGATGAGCGCCCGCAGGATGCCTGTCGTGGTCCCCGTACTGCTAGTGCTTGCGCTGCTGTGGGTGCTGCTGGTGCTGGTGGCGGTTCAGCCCGACCCTTCCGTCCCCAATTCGCTGCCGCACCCGGACATTGACGGAATGATGGCGGGAAGCGACGGGCTGGCGCGCCTGGCGGACATCGGCTGGCCCGCTTTTTCGCTGCAGGCGGCAACACTGATTCTGGTTCTGCTGATGATCGCCCTTGGCGTCTCCAGGCGCTACCGGACCTTGCCTTTCTGGTTGGGCCTGGCCGCAACGGCCATCCTGTTCCTGTTGGTTTGGGCGCGCATCTTTCTCGGATATCAACACTTTCTGAGCACGGAAGAGGTTGACTACCTGCTCGGGTTCCCGGCTCCGACGGCGTGGGTGGCTTACGGGATCTGGGCTTCCGGCCTGGCCCTCCTGGCGTTTTATGTCGTGGGCTTCAGGAGGTTCATCTACACGCATGAAGACGAGGCCGAGTTTGACCGCCTTGTGGAGGACCTGAAGGGGGAAGGGCGTCCCGCCCTCCCGGATGGCGAGTGATGGAAGCGCTTCGCTCCGAGATCATTATCGGCTTCGTCGCCGTATACATGGCGTTCTGCATCGGCGTCGGGCTATGGTCCATGCGGCGCACGCATTCCGCCAGCGATTTCTTCGTGGCCGGACGCAGCCTGGGGGCCTTCGTGGTCGCAATGGCGATTTTCTCCAGCACCCTGAGCGGCTTCGGATTCGTGGGCGGCCCCGGGCTGGTGTACGCAACCGGCGTCAGTTCGTTCTGGATGGTGGCGGTGTCGGCGATCGGCTATGCGGTCGGATTCTGGCTGGTCGCCAAGCGTATCCGCATGGTTACCGAGGTTCGCCGCTGCCTGTCCCTGCCGGACGTCGTCGCGGCCCGCTACAACAGCGAGGGCGCACGTTTCCTGATCGCGCTGACCATCCTCCTGGGCGTCATGGGTTACCTCGCAACACAGATCCTGGCCCTGGCGCTGGTCATGCAATCCATCCTGCAGGGAATCGAGGCTTTTGCCGATGTCGGCCTGGTCAGTTGCGTCCTGTTCGCCACCGCCATCCTGGTCTTCTACAGCGTCACCGGCGGCATTATTGCCTCGGTGTATACGGACCTCGTGCAGGGCGCGGTCATGATCGTGGCCGGCCTGCTGATCGTGATCGTCGCCGCCAATGTATTTGACGGCGGCATCGGGCAGGCATCTGCGATTGTCCTGGCGGACAATGCCGAAGCGATGATGCCCTTCGGCACCGCCGGAATCATTGCCTGCCTGGGCTGGTTCTTCATTTTCGGGTTCGGGCTGGCGGGCCAGCCGCACCTCATTACCAAGATGATGATGAACAGGCGGATTTCGGACAACCGCACGATCTACCCGATGTCGGTCTTCGGCTACATCATGGCCGCGCTGTTGTGGATCTCGGTGGGCGTGGTCATGCGCGCCGTGGTCCTGGACGGCGGCCACGATCCTCTGTCGGCGCCGGACGCAGCGGCGCCGGCGTTCCTGTCCGCGTTCACGCACCCTCTGCTTGCCGGAGTGGTGTTTGCCGCCTTGCTGGCCGCCATCATGTCCACCTCCGACGCCTTCCTCAACATCGGAACGGCGGCGGTCATTCACGACATTCCGAACGCCATCCGCGGCCGGTCGCTCCACCGGGAGCTCCTCTGGGCGCGCGTATTCACGGTCGTGATAGCAGCCGTAGCGGCCGGCTTCGCGCTGTTTTCCTTCTATGAAAACGAGCGCCTCGTTGCGCTGCTCGGGGCTTTCGGCTGGAGTACCTTCGCCGCCGCCATCGTTCCGGTCGTCGTGATCGGACTGAACTGGAAACGGGGCACGGCAATGGGGGCGGTCGTTGCGGTACTTGCCAGCCTGCTGATCAATTTCTTCATCGAGATATTCTCGATCACCCTGCCGAAGGGGATCAACGGCGGTTATCTCGCCATGCTCACGTCCATCACGCTGTTCATCGTTGTTTCACTTGTCGGCAAACGCCCGAGGCATGCTCCGGATATCGCCCGGATCATGGAGATCTGAGGCTCCGGCAGAGGACGGACACGCCACCGGATCGGTCAGGTCGACAGAAACGCGAATCCCCAACCCGGCAGGCGCAGCCGGCCATTACCCAAGCCGATGCCCGGCGAGGCGAGGGCCGCTTGCGAGGCCCCTGCCTCGGCGGTCGTGTCCCGCGGTGCATCGTCAAGGTTTACGACCAGTTTCATGGATTCACCGTGCGTTCTTCGCTCGATGATCAGCAGTCGATTGGCAACGACGCTTACGTGCATGTCTCCGTGACGCAGGGCGGCTGACCCCTGCCGCAACGCCATGAGCCTGCGGAAAACCTGCAGCGTGGAACCCGCGTCGGCCTCCTGCAGGTCACGTGCGAGCGCCCCGTGGGCGGGCGATGCGTTCAGCCAGGGCTGCGTACCGGCGTTGAATCCCAGGTTGGGGACTGCCGACTTCCACGGAAAGGGCGTGCGCGCTCCATCCCGCTGGACCCCTTGCGGGAAATAGCGGATGCTCAGGGGATCCCGGACTTCATCCTTGGGAAGCTCCGCGTGCGGCAGGCCCAATTCGTCGCCCTGGTAGACATGCAGGTTGCCCCGGGCTGCGATGAGGACCGCAAGCGCCGCTTGCCACTTTGCCGCCTCGGCCTTCTTTCCGAAGATATTCGTGGGGCCACGCACGTAGTCATGGTTGCTCAGGAAGTGAGTAAGCCAGGCGTCGGATCCGCCCATTGCCTGCAACTGCCGCATCAGCGTCTTCGCCAGCGGCCGTTCGCCGGAGCCGAGCTGTGTTGCGTACGAACTGTGGAAGCGCCTGTTGCCGGAACAGTAGGCCAATGCGTCGGCCAGGGGCTTGTCGCTTGAGATTTCGGCAACCGAGTAAAGGCCGCCAGCCTCATCGAGCAATTTCCGGATGCGTTCAACGAACTCGAAACTCTCTTCGCGAGACCCGTCGTAGACCATCCGCTGCGCCCAGAGCGGAAATTCGTAATCATCCGCTTCGGAGGGCGGGTTGTCGCGCAGCGCGTCATCCACCATCAGGAAATTGGCCACGTCGAAGCGAAAGCCGTCTACTCCCTTGTCAATCCAGTGTTTGCCCACGTCCAGCAATGCCGACTGCACGTCCGGGTGCTGGGCGCGAAGATGAGGCATTCCGGGAAGGAAATGCGTCATGTAGTACTGTCGGCGGCTGGGACACCACTCCCACGCCGGCCCCCCGAACAGGGAACGCCAGTTGTTCGGTTCCGTCCCGTCGCGCTTCGCATCCGCCCACAGGTACCAGTCCGCTTTCGGATTGTCCCGGGACGACCGGCTCTCGATGAACCACTCGTGCAGGTGCGACGTGTAGGTCCAGACCTGATCCAGGATGATTTTCAGCCCGCGGCCATGGGCCGCCCGAACAAGCTCCTCGAAATCGCTCTGCGTTCCCAGGTGCGGGTTGATCTTTTTCTGGTCGATCGCGTCGTAACCGTGGTCCTCCATCGCCGATAAGTGCACCGGGCACAGCCAGATTCCGTCAACGCCCAGACCCGCAATGTAGTCCAGGCCTTCAATCAAGCCCTGGAGATCTCCCCAGCCGTCGTTGTCGGCATCGCGAAAACTCAGGGGGTATACTTGGTAAAGGGTGGCTCCGCGCCACCACTCGCCAGCGCCGATGTCGTTGCGTGCGGGCACGGCGTCAATCCCAGGCGGATCGGTGTTGCGGGATTCCTTCGAGTTCCCTGCGGCCCGCGTCAAGCAGCGACTGCATACGCTTCAGTACCTCGGGTTCTTTCTCGGCCATGTTGAAGAGTTCGCTGCCATGGGTTTCGATGTCGTAAAGCAGCGGATGCCGGTAACCGGGATTGAGATGATCGATTTCCCATACCTGCATGAACGTCCTGACCAGGTACCTCCACCGCTGCGTGCGAACGGCCGCAATCCGGTCTCCGGTAAAGAAATACAGCGCCTCGTGCGGCGAATCGCCGGATCCAAGGAGAAGGGCGGAAACATCCCGTCCGTCCATCTCCAGGTCGGCTGGCACGCCGACGCCGGCCAGGGCGGCGAGCGTCGGCATCAGGTCGATGTTCATCGACAAGCCTGAGGTTGTCACGCCGGGAGGAATGACGCCGGGCCACCGCGCGACGAGTGGCACCAGGTAACCGCCTTCCCAGGTGCCGGCCTTGCCGCCGCGCGCGGCCCCCGCCGAGCCGTCCCAGGCGCGTCCGTTGTCGCTGGTGAAGATAACCAGCGTTTCCCGCGTCTTGCCGGCGTCTTCGATCGCTTCAAGCACCTGTGCGATTCCCGCGTCCATCTCCTCCACGACATCGCCGTAGGGTCCGGCAGCGGAGCGGTTCCGGAATGCTTCGCCCGGCACGTTCGGATAGTGGGGCGCCACGGTCGGGAAGTACAGGAAGAAGGGACGATCGCCGGAGGTCCCGATCAATCGAGCGGCCTCGTCGGCAAGGCGCGCGTGTATCGTCGATTGACCCAGCGGATCCTCGATCTTTTCCTGATTGCGGAAAAGGGCTACGCCTTTCATGTCGTTTGAATACTGAATTCCGAAAAAGTAGTCGAATCCATGCCGTGTGGGCCAGGCCGAAGGCGTGTGTCCAAGGTGCCACTTGCCCACTGCCCACGTGTCATAGCCGGCAGCCTTCAGAATTTCCGCCAGGGTGACTTCGCCTTCACCCAGTCCGTATTCCGCCTCCGGAAAGATCACGTCGCCCGCGAGGCGCGAACGCACCGGGTAGCGGCCGGTCAGCAGCCCCACCCGCGATGGCGTACATACGTTGGCGCTCGCGAAGAATTGCGTGAAGCGGACGCCCTGTTGCGCCAGCGAGTCGATGGCCGGCGTGCGGACGAAGCGGGCGCCGTACGCGCCGACGTCGCCGTAACCGAGATCGTCGGCAAGGATCAGGACAATGTTGGGACTATTCGGTGGATCGCCGGACGCCGCCGCATTGCCTTGAGCGGCCCCGAGCCAGAGGGCGAGAAGGGCGAGCGGGACTACTGACCGTTTGTGCATTCCATCGCCTGCGGAATTTCAAGCCTGGCCCCGGCGATTCCCTGTTCTCCGGCAATTGCGTAATAGAGGTACAGGCGGCCATCGTCCACGAAGACGTAGGGGTCGCGCAAGGCGTGCTCAGGCGCATAGCTCCCGCCGCTTTGCGAACGCCGGACGGGTTGCCGTACGCCTTCGTATTCCCGCTCCGGCGCAAGGACCGTGGCCGGCGGGCCCGCCAACCAGCCCTCCGGGTCCGTTTTCAGTTCCACCACGGTGGCGAGTATCCGTTCCGGGGCATCGCCGACACGGGTGTAAAAGACGTAGAGTCGATCCTCGCAGCGGTATACGGCCGCGTGCCGCATGTCCCGGATGAACGGACCGACGCTGCTGAACGGGCCCAGGGGGCTGTCGGCCTCGTAAAGCTCTCCCCAGCGCGTGTTGTCGAGTTTGGCTATCGCAAAGAAGCGGCCGCGCCATTCGAACACGCGAAAGTAGTAGCGTCCAAGTACCGCGCTGGCCGGGGTGAATTGAATGCCGTCCTCGGAAAACGCGGCCGCGGTCTTCTGGCTCTCGCTTCCCGCCAGCGGCGCGTGAAAATACATGAGAATGCGTTGTCGCTGCTCGTCGACATGCACGTCGGGGGAAGCGATATGGTCCCAGAACAGGTCGCGGACCTGGTCGAGCCGCAACGTTCCCGGTTCATGCACCGTCCAGGGGCCAAGGGGTGAATCCGCATAGGCTAGCCGGATATAGTCGCCCACGTGGTTGGCGAAGTACATGTAGTACTGCCCGAGGGGATCCTCGATCCATTCCGGCACGCGAATGACCGATGGGCCGTTGATACTGGGGCAATCCGGGTAGTCGCTCCGGTATTTGGGCGCACACTCGTCCAGCCCGGGAGAGCTTGCGAAGGTGATCAGCGGATTGCCGGAAAAACGGGTGACGGATATGCCGTCAGGACCAGCTAGCACGTCGCTGCCCGACGCAGCACGGGCGGCGGCTGCCAGGAAAATCGCGCTGGTCTTCAGGATGTGTCGTGCGGGCACGCAAGCGCTCCGACAGCCCGGTTCGCAGTCTAGCACAGCCCGGTTTTTTGCATACCATTTGCATACAAAGCGATGCCGGGACGCGCTCATATTGTCGCATCAGCACGTTTCGGCACCAGGAGTATCGAATGCCGTCAATTGATTTCGCAGTAATCGGAACCCACCACGCCCATGTTTACGACATCGTCGACGGGTTGATCGGAGCGGGTGCGCGGCTGGCCGGTTTCTGCGGTGACGAAGACGCGGGGCGCGCCGCATTTGCCGAACGGTATGCCGGCGCCCGCCGGGAGAAGGACGCAGCATCCATTCTCGGGCGGAAGGGCGTGCAGGCCGTGGTTTTGTGCGGCCTTCCGTCGGAACGGGCGGGCGTGGCCTGCAGGGCGATGAGGGCGGGCAAGGACGTGATCGTCGACAAGCCGCCTGCGATTACCGCCGGGCAACTCGCCGATGTTCGCAGGGTGCAGGGCGAAACCGGACGGCGGTTCCTTGTCGTATTCGGCGAGTTGCTTTCGGGCGCATTTGACAGGGCCCTCAAGCTCTACCGGGAAGGCCGTATCGGCGAACTCGTCAGCGTCGCCGGCATGGCGCCGCACCGACTGGGAGAGGCGCGGCCTGAATGGTTTTACGATCCCGCCCGCAATGGCGGAATCATGGTTGACATCGGTTGCCACCAGATCGCCCAGTTCCTCACCATCACTGCCGACCCTGCCGCGGAGCTCGTGGACGCCAGCATTGCCTGCTTCGGTGGACGCGACGGGTTCTTCGACAGTGGCGACATCATCCTACGCAGCGGGCGGGTCAGGGGCTACGCCCGCGTGGACTGGATGACCCCGGACGGTCTGGGCGAATGGGGCGACGTGCGCACGATGATTACCGGGACGAAGGGTTACCTCGACGTGCGCAAGACGGTTGATGTCGGAAGGCCTGAATCCTGGGACGTTCTGTACGTCGTAGATTCGCGGGGCATCGAGAGAATGGAATGCGAACACGCGCCGCTGGATTTCTATTCGAAGCTGATCGCCGATATTCGCGACCGCACGGACCGGTCGATTTCACATGAGATTTCGTTTCGGACGATGGAGCTGGCGATCCAGGCCCAGGAACTCGCCGAGTCGCGCTGGCCTTGTGTCCGATGACGGGCTCCTCAACGGTCCGCGTGGCAATCGTCGGCGCCGGCGCGATCGCCGATTTTCACGCGCGGGCCTACAAGGCGCTTGCGCCGCGCTTTCGCCTTGCGGCGGTTTTCGATACGGACCTGCACAAGGCCCGGGCGTTTGCAAAAGCGCACGGAGTGGGTCGCGTATGCGAAACGCTGAAGGAAATCGTGCAGATTGAAGATGTGGAGCTTGTCGACTTGTGCACCCCCCCGTTCCTGCATGTTCGACAGGCGGCCGAGGTCCTTGCGGGCGGACGCCACGTGCTCTGCGAGAAGCCCATTGCAGGGTCGCTGCGTGACATCGACACGCTCGGCGAACTCGAGCGGCGCGCGCAAAGGCGTCTCTTTCCGATATTCCAGTATCGATTCGATCCGCAGGTTCGCAAGACGCTGGCGCTCAGGGATGCGGGATTGCTCGGAAACCATCGGCTTTCCACCGTCGAGAATTTCTGGTTCCGGGACGACAGCTACTTTCGCCCGTCCGGACGCGGCAGTTGGCGGCATGACCTGGGAGGGACGCTGGCCAGCCATGCCATCCATGCGCACGACATCCTCTGCGCGGTCGTCGGAATGCCGAAGCGCGTGTTTGCGCGCGCGGCCAGCATTCGCGAAGGGCACGAAACGGAGGACCTGGCCGCGGCGACTTTCGTTTTCGGTGACGGCAGCCTCGCAACTTCCGCGGCGAACCTGGACAGCAAACTGGAGCAGACTCGTTTCTGCTTCGTATTCGAGCGGGTCTCGATCGAGGGCGTCGTCGACATGACCCGCTGGGAACAGCCGCCCTGGCGATTCGTGGCTGCCGATTCCTCCGACCAGGACGCGATCGCGGAAATCATTGCTGCCGCAAACACGAAACGCGAGCAATTCGAGGCGCAGTTCGATGCGCTGCACGACTGCCTTACGCATGGACACCCGGCGCCGGTGACGCTGGAGGATGCTCGTCGATCAGTGGAACTGCTGACCGCCATGTACTATTCGGCCGACCACGCCACGGAAGTCGAGTTGCCGCTAGGCGCCGATCATGCCTACTACGATGGCTGGCGGGCGGAACCGGAGAATGCCGGGGGAGAAACACGCAATGACTGAGCGCCGGATAGGGATCGTCATGAACGGTGTAACGGGCCGTATGGGCGCGAACCAGCACCTCGAGCGCTCCGTAATCGCGATACGGGACCAGGGCGGCTGTGTCCTGCGGGATGGCGGCAGACTGGTTCCGGAGCCCATCCTTGTCGGCCGCAATGCGCAAAAACTCAGGTCGCTCGCGAAACGTTTCGGCGTCGAACGCTGGACGACCGACCTCGATACGGCGTTGTCGGACCCGGCCGACGAAATATTCTTCGACGCGGGCCCGACGAACATGCGGGCTGCGATTCTCAAACGGGCGATCGCGGCAGGCAAGCATGTCTACTGCGAGAAACCGAGCGCGTCATCGCTCGGTGATGCGATTACGGTCGCGAGGCATGCGCAGGCGGCGGGCATCAAGAACGGTGCCGTGCAGGACAAGTTGTTTCTTCCCGGCCTGCAGAAGCTCGCCCGGCTGCGCGACAGCGGGTTCTTCGGCCGGATCCTTTCGGTGCGCGGCGATTTCGGCTACTGGGTATTCGAGGGACAGGGCAGGGCGGCGCAGCGTCCGAGCTGGAACTACCGGGCGGCGGACGGCGGCGGAATCATCCTGGACATGTTCTGCCACTGGCGTTATGTGCTGGACAACCTGTTCGGCGAAATTCGTGCGGTCTGCTGTCTCGGCGCGAACCATATTCCGGAGAGAGTCGACGAGCAGGGCCGGCAATACGTCGCCGACGCCGACGATGCCGCGTATGCGATGTTCGAGCTCGACGGAGGGATAGTTGCGACGATGAACAGTTCCTGGTGCGTGCGGGTCCGTAGAGACGACCTTGTCGAATTCCAGGTGGACGGAACGAAGGGTTCGGCGGTCGCCGGCCTGACCCGCTGCTTCACTCAGGACCGCGCCGATACGCCACGGCCTGTCTGGAATCCGGTTGAGCCACAAACGGCGGACTTCTTTGCCGATTGGCAGGAGATTACCGGCTCGGAGCGCTACGACAACGGTTTCAAGGTGCAGTGGGAGCTCTTCCTGCGGCATGTGGCGGACGGTGACGCCTGGTCCTGGACGCTTGCGGAAGCTGCCAAGGGCGTGCAGCTCGCCGAACTCGCCATCGAGAGCTGGAAACGGCGCCGGTGGCTGGACGTTCCCGCGTTGCCCGACGGGAGTGGCGGGCCCGGGCCATGAGATTGCCCCAAAGCGACGGGTCGCTGGTCGAATTCAGCCTGCCGCCCCGGAAGGATTGTTCGATTGAACCTGCGCGCTGGAACCGGGTTGCCTACGCGGCCGCGCACGTGGTTGCCGACGCCCGCGCGGGCGTGAACTGGTTCGATTCCGGGGCAATCGACTGGGACGCGACGCTCGCGTTTCGCCGCCACCTTTGGGACCTGGGATTCGCGGTGGCGGAGGCCATGGACACGGCGCAGCGCAGCATGGGTCTGGGATGGCCGCAGGCTCTTGAGCTGATCCGTCGCACGGCGGCGGATTGCCGGACCCGGAAGGGCGCCGCGATGGCGGCGGGAGTGGGCACCGACCATCTCGATCCCGCCCGCGCGGCCGGCCTGGAAGATGTTCGCCAGGCCTATGAGACCCAGATCGAAGCGGCCGAAGCGGTCGGAGCGCCGATCGTCCTACTTCCCAGCCGCGCTCTTGCCCGCGCCGCCCGAGACGAACAGGATTACCTCAGCGTCTATGGGCGCCTGCTCGAACAGGTCCGGGAACCGGTAATCCTGCACTGGCTGGGACCGATGTTCGATTCGGCGCTGGCCGGTTACTGGGGAAGCTCCGACCCGTCACGCGCCATGGATACCTGTCTCGAACTCCTGCGTGCGCATGCCGACCGGATCGACGGAATCAAGTTGTCGCTGCTCGACAAGGACGTGGAGATCGATTTCCGGCGGCGGCTGCCGTCGGGTGTGCGAATGTATACCGGCGATGACTTCAACTTTGCGGAGCTGATCGCCGGCGATGAAATCGGTCATAGCGACGCCTTGCTCGGTATCTTCGATCCCATCGCTCCCCTGGCGGCGCAGGCGCTTAACCATCTTGCCCGGGGCAATGCGGAGGAATTTCATCGGATTCTCAGGCCTGCGATCCCGCTGAGCCGCAAGATCTTCGAGAACCCCACCAGGTTCTACAAGACCGGCGTAGTGTTTCTGGCGTGGCTGAACGGCCACCAGCAGCATTTCTGCATGCTCGGCGGAATGCAGTCGGCGCGATCGATTGTGCACCTTTCGGACGTGTTCCGGCTTGCCGCGGAGGCGGGTCTGTTGCGCGATCCGGAATTCGCCGTTCACCGCATGACCGGGCTGCTGGCGGTGTGGGGGATCGAACAATGAGCGCGGCGCCGCGCTCCATGTCTCTGGAGCGCCTGTCGATGAACCTGGCGACTGTCCGCGAGCAATGGACATTCGAGGAGGCGGTGGTGGGTTGCAGCGAGGCGGGTATCGCCACGATCGCTCCCTGGCGTGATCAACTGGAACACTGCGGGATCGGGCGCGCCAAACGCCTGATCAGCGACTACGGTATGTCGATCAGCGGCCTTTGCCGTGGTGGATCTTTTCCTTACGCAGGCGCGCGCGAGCGCCAGGCGGCCATCGATGACAACCTGCGAGGCATCGAACAGGCCGGTGCGATCGGCGCCGGATGCCTTGTGCTGGTATGCGGGGGGCTGCCCGGGGGATCAAGGGATATAGCCAAGGCAAGGGAGCAGATTGCGGAGCTTATCTCGGAGGTCCTGCCGGAAGCCCGTTCTGCGGGAATTCCGCTCGGTATCGAGCCGCTGCATCCCATGTATGCCTCCGACCGCTCCTGCGTGAACACATTGGCCCAGGCCAACGATCTTTGCGACAGCCTGGGCGAAGGGCTGGGCGTGGTCATCGACCTCTACCACGTGTGGTGGGACCCCAATCTGCGCGCAGAGATCGCGCGGGCCGGCGAAGCAAACCGGATCCTCGGCCTTCATCTGTGCGACTGGTTGGTGCCGACCCGGGACCTTGTCTATGACCGCGGGATGATGGGTGACGGCATCATCGACATCCCGCGGGTGCGCGGCTGGGTCGACCGGGCCGGGTACGGGGGCGTCTGCGAGGTGGAGATTTTTTCTGCGCTTAACTGGTGGAAGCGACCGGCCGCCGAGGTCCTGGAAGTGGCGAAGCAGCGCTTTGTCAGTGTGTGCTGAGCGCCTTAAATGACGGCTATTGCCTCAGGTACAAGTCAAGCCAGTCGATCATGGCCTCAAGCAATTGCATGGCTTCGGGGCCTTCGGCGCGTGGCGGTAACCGATGTCCGCCGCCTGGAACCCGTAGCAGCCGCACGGTGCCCCCTGCATCCTGCATGGCATCTGCAAAAGCCTCGCTTTGCGCGAAGGGCACCACGATGTCCTTGTCACCGTGAACGAGCAAGCACGGGGCGTCGTTTCTGTCCACGTGTGAAATCGGTGAAGCCATTCGATAGTCGCGCTCCAGTTCGGTCTCAAGTCCGCCTTCACCGGTGTCCGAGTAGACCGGAGCGCCCATGTACGACGCAACCAGGTCCACGGCCCCCTCCCAGCTGTTGATCATGAGTGCCAGGTCGGTGGGCGCGGCAAGTGCAACCACAGCCTGCGCCTTGCTGCTGGTCTTGCCGACAGCGCTAGTGTCCGTAGCGGGCGGGAAGTCGTCGATTACGCCGAGCGCAAGCGCGAGGGTGCCGCCCGAAGACGAGCCCACCGCCCCGATCCTGTCCGCAGTGATCCCGAAGTCCTGCGCGTGATGGCGGACGAACCGCATGGCCCGAATGGCGTCCTGGTGGGCGGCGGGATAGCGGAATCGCGGCGCGGCCCGGTGGTTGATGGCGAAGACCGTGTATCCGGCATCGACCAGGCTGGTCATGCGCTCGTCGCGGGCCGCCTTCAGAGGTCGGGCGTCCAGGCCCAGCGGAGCGTGAAAGCCGCTGCCGCGTATGAATAGTACGCCATGCCCGTTGGGCTCCGAGGGATAGTGCACATCCATCAGCAGCGCCAGGCCCGAGTACATGCCGTAAACGACATTCTCCTGGACTCTGGCCTGCGCCGCTCCCGAGTCCGAAGCGAGAATCGCCCAGGCACACAGAAATGCAGCGAATACTCGCGGCGTCGGGAACGCGCTTTTCATGGCCTGAACAAGCGCTGGGAGCCGCCGCGCTCGAAACCGATTCCGTCGTCCGGAATCGCCACCAATTCGACGTAACTCCCCCAGGGTGTGCGCAAGTAATGCCAGCCGAGACCATCGAAGGGTCCACCCAGTACATTGGCGGGGGTCCCGCAGCGACTTGCTCCCGCCTTGAGCAGTTGCCGCGCCGTCTCGTCGATGTCGTCAACCTGAAACGCAAGATGGTGGCCTCCGGCCTGGTCGTTGCGCGGCGGGGTGGGGTCTCCGGTATCTGTCTCGAACTGGATCAACTCAAGGTTGGGGCCATCGGCGATACGAAGCATTGCCAGACTGACGAGCGTGCATCCCGGCTTCACGTCGTAGCGCTCGGCACGTTCGTCGTCGACTTCGATCGGGCCCACGGAGAACAACGGCTCGGCGCCCAGGCCTGAGACGAAAAACTCGGTCGCGGCGCTGACGTCGGGCACCACCAGGCCGACATGTTGAAGACCCCGTATTTTCCCTGTGACCGACAACTACAATAATTCCCGAATTGTTGCGGGGCCTGATTTTAGTGCACAGGATTTCGACATGAAGGGGTGGGACTACAAGTACCCCGAACAGTCGCCCAGGCGGTCGGGGTTGCTGCCCACCGGTGACGGGCACGAGCTCTATTTCGAGGAGTATGGCAGTCCGGGCGCGATCCCCGTAGTCGAAATTCACGGCGGCCCCGGCGTCGGCAGCATTCCCGAATACCACCGTTTCTTCGACCCGGACCGGTACCGCCTGCTCATGTACGACCAGAGGGGCTCCGGCAGGTCGCTGCCGTTGGGCGAATTGCGCAATAACACGACGCAACATCTCATCGCCGACCTGGAACTGCTTCGCGAATTGCTGGATGTGAAGCGTTGGGCAATCACCGGCTGGTCGTGGGGAACCACACTGGCGCTGGCGTACGCGCAGGCCCACCCCGACCGCGTTCTCGCCATCGTGCTCCGCGGCGCATGGACGGCCCGGGAGGAGGAATCGGCGTGGTTCAGTTCCGGGCTGCGGAACTTCTTCCCGGATATATTCGACAAGATCGAGACGGACCTCACGGATGTGCCCGATGAGAAGAAGCTGAAAGAACTGGCCCGGATCGCCAAGGACGAGACGCTCCCTGCTCATGCGCGTGAAACCGCCGCCTGCGATTACAGCCGGTATGAACTTTACGCCTGCTATCTGGAGGCCACCGAAGAACAGGTCCGCCACGACCTGAGCGCTGGGCCGCAATTGCCGATTGCAAGGATCGGCGAACACTTCCGCAAGCATCGCTGGTTTTTGGGCGAGAACCAGTTATGGAAGGAACTGGACCGCATCACGCACATTCCCTGCACCCTGATTCACGGCCGCTACGATATCGTGGCGGTTCCGAAAACCTCTTACGAACTGCACAAGGCCTGGCCGGGCAGCGAACTGATCATCGCACCGGCGTCCGGCCACATGAGCAGCGAACCCGCAATGGCCGAAGCCATGACCGCCACGATGGACAAGCTGGCGAAGGCCCGGGCGTAGGGTTGGCGCTGTCCGGAGCTAGGGAAGCCGCGGCGCGAGGGCGTCAGCAAAAACCGCAAGGTTGTGGCCATTCAGGCCGGCAACGTTGATCCGGCCGTCCCGAACCATGTAAATGTGGTTCTTGTCCCTCAACCGGTCGACAACGCCCGTATCGATTCCCAGCTGGAGGAACAATCCATTTCCGGTGGCGATCCAGGAGCAATCCAGGTCAGGTCGCCGCTCGGCCAGCGCCCGGGCGAGGCCCGTTCGGAGTACGGCAAGCCTTTGCGACATTACGGCAAGTTCCCGGCGCCAAGTATTTCTGAGGCCCGTATCGGCGAGTACGCGATCCACGATCAACGCTCCGTGCGCGGGGGGCATGGAATACATGCCGCGTGCGATTTGCTTGACCCGGGATTCCAGCACCCGCCTCTGACCTGCGTCTGCCGCAACCATCAGCAGGGCGCCTGCGCGCTCGCGGTACAGACCGAAATTCTTGGAGCAGGACACGGCCACCAGGAACTCCCCAAGGCGCTTTGCGGCCATGCGCACCGGCAGGGCATCCTGCTGCAATCCCGCACCCAGCCCCTGGTACGCGAGGTCGAAAAACGGCAGATGTGCGCGCTGTTCGATCCGATCGAGTATGGCTGCCCAGGCCTCGGCGTCCGGATCCGCCCCGGTCGGATTGTGGCAGGAGGCCTGCAAGACAACCAGGCTCTGTTCCGGCGCGCGCTGAAGGCAATCGAGCATCGCATCCATCGTGAGGGTATGCCCGTCAAGATCGAAATAGGGGTAGGTGCTGATCCCGAGCCCCGCACCTGACATCAGGCCGTGGTGATTGCCCCAGGTCGGATCGCTCAGGTAAACCGGTTTGTCCGGCTGAGCTACGGCAAACAACTCGGCACCAATGCGCAGCGCGCCGCAGCCGCCGGTCGTCTGGAGAACACCGGTGCGATCGGCCAGTCCGGCGTCGAGTTCGCCGAGAACCAGCTGGCGAATTCGCGTGCGGTATCCGGGCAGCCCGATCGGCGGCAGATAGGACTTGGTCGTCTGCGCGGCGAGCAGCGCACGCTCCGCCTCGGCCACGGCGTGCATCACGGGCGTTTGCCCATCGTCGTCCCGGTAGATTCCCACGGTCAGGTCGATCTTTTCGGGCGCAGGGTCCCTGCGGAAGGCCTGGGCCAGGCCGAGAATCGAGTCGGATGAAACGGCGGTCAGGTTTTCGAAGGACACCGGATTGTCCGAGGACGGAAATTACGACACGTCGATTTCGTGCTCTTCAACGACCAGGCGCTGAAAGGCGCTGGTGTTAGCGAGCGTGTCGGCGCGGGTGGGCCGATCATCGCGGGAATAGACGGCGTTGTAGTCCTCGATCGAATCGAACCACTGTTCGGCGATGCCGTCCCATGGACATTCATTCTGTGGCTTGCCGGCCAGGGTCGAGTCGTCGTCCACCCGGGCATCCACGATGTAGCGCTTCAAGTGGGGTGTCTGGTCGGCAACGATATCGGGAGCGTGGTCTTCGAGCCACCAGCGCCGGAATTCCGCCAGCGACAGATGCTCCGCCCGCTTGAGGAACCACATGACCTTGACCATTCCTGTTCTCCTTTTTTTCAACTCTCCGCGCGGCCCGCCCCATCCTCTTCCAGGCTTTCGCGGGTCTTGCCGATGTACGCCAGGCCGGTGGCCATGAATCCCCCGTCGAGAAACAGCGTTTGGCCCGTCATCCATGTCGCGTTGGCCAGGAAATGCACGGCGTCCGCCACTTCGGCCGGCGTTCCGCATCGTCCGGCCGGCGTGCGTTCCATTTCGTGCCTGAAAACGTCCGGGTCCGTGCGGGTCTTGGCCATGGAATCGCCTGTGTTTTCGATGATTCCGGGAGCGACCGCGTTGACGAGTATGCCCATGGGGGCGAGTTCGACTGCGGCGCTCTGAACGATTGACTGCTGTGCGCCCTTGGTGACGCAATAGATCGATTCCAGTGCCCAGCCCTGCGCGGCGCACAGCGAAGTGATGACGACGATCTTGCCGGAACGCTTTGCCGCCATCCGGCGTCCCGCCTCCTGGCAGCACAGGAAGGTGCCGCGAACGTTGACCTTCAGCATCAGGTCCAGGTCTTTCAGCGGTGCCTCGAGAAAGCGCGATGCGCGGCTCAGGGCCGCGCAACAGACCAGGAGGTCGGGCGCTTCCCCCTCAAGCAGTCGGTCGGCCTCGCGGAAGCCCTCGGAAACGCTGTTCGCATCGCCCATGTCGGCGATTACGGTATGGAATCGCCCCTTGCATTGTTCGGCCGTGCCGGCGCCGTCCGCAAGATCCAGATTCACGATGATGGTGTCGCCGTCCGACAGCCGCCGGGCGGTAGCCTGGCCGATTCCGCTGGAGGCGCCCGTAATGATGATTCGCCTGGGAGGTGAAGACTGGTCGCCGCTCACGACGGAATATAATGCCATGTATACACATTGTCGACAAGCAGTTTCCGGCTGCGCCAATAAGGCATGAGAATCAGCGCGAACGGCGCGCCCGCAGATACTATCCTGAAGCGCGCCTCAATGACATTCTGGGGTGGACGCTGGCGCGACTCGGGCGGAAGCAGCCGTATTCCGGTCCTGAATCCCGCCACCGGGTCGATTCTTGCCGAATCCGTGGAGTCATCGCCGGAACAGATCCGGGCCGCCGTTCACGCCGCGGCCGCTGCGCGCGGAGTGTGGAACGGCTCGAGCCCCTCCGAACGCGCCGAACTGCTGAACGTCATCGCCGACGCGCTGGAAGAACGCGCAGAGGAACTTGCGCTGCTGGTGACCGATGAAGTCGGGACGCCGATCGCGGAGTCGCGTCGGATGCAGTTGCCTACCGCGGTGCACACCTTTCGCAGCACGGCGGCGGCAATTGAGGACCTCAGCTTCCGGGAAATGCTGGGCACTTCCGTCATCGAACATTGCCCAATCGGCGTGGTGGCGGCGATAACGCCCTGGAACTATCCCCTTTACCTTGCCGCCTGCAAGCTGGCGCCGGCGATTGCGGCCGGCTGTCCCATCGTTATCAAGCCCAGCGAAACCGCCCCGCTCGCCGTGACGGTACTGGCCGATCTTTGCCACGCAGCAGGGGTGCCGGAAGGCTCCCTGGGACTGGTGCAGGGCAGCGGGGAGACCGTCGGCAAGGCGCTGGTCGAGGCCGCCGGCGTCGACATGATCTCCTTTACAGGGTCGACCCGGACAGGCGCGCGCATTGCGGCGCAAGCCGGCCGGCTTGTCAGGCCGGTGGCGCTGGAATTGGGCGGCAAGTCGGCGGCCGTGGTACTGGACGAGGCGCTTCTCGAGAGCGCCGTGCGGCAGACCGTCGCGAAGTGCTTTCAGAACGCCGGTCAGACCTGCGCGGCGCTTTCGCGTTTGCTGGTTCCCGCTCATCTCAAGGCCCGGACAGAAGAACTCGCCGTAGCTTTCGCCGGCGAGTATGCAGCCGGCGATCCCCGCGACCCCCAAACTACGCTGGGACCGCTCGCCAGCAAGGCGCAGCTTCGCAAAGTCAGAAGATTTGTCCGCCGCGCCGATGAGGAAGGCGCGCGCGTGCTGTGTGGCGGTTGGGACCTGCCGGCCGGCGTCGGGAAGGGGTATTTTGCGCGGGCGACCGTGATTTCCGACGTCAGCCCTGACATGGAAGTGGCCCGGGAGGAGATTTTTGGGCCCGTGCTCTCGATACTTGCCTTCGATGACGAGAGCGAGGCCCTGGCGATAGCCAACGGCACGGAGTTCGGACTGTCCGGGGCGGTATGGGCGGCCGATGTCGGTCGCGCGATGCGCTTTGCCCGGTGGATGCGCGTAGGGAGCTTGTCGATCAACGGCGCGCCGACCAACGCGGACGCGCCGTTCGGAGGCTTCGGCGCATCGGGATTCGGCCGGGAGCGTGGCCGCGCAGGGATCGAAGAGTACCTCGCCACACGGGCGATACACAGTGTCGCGAATGGCTGAGGTGATGACAGGCGGCGAGGCCACGGTTGCCGCATTGCTCAGACACGGCCTGGGCACGGTCTACGGCCTGCCCGGCATCCAGAATGATTGGTTGTACAACGCCCTCTACGACGCTCGCGACAAGGTCCGCGTTCTGCATACCCGCCACGAGCAGGGCGCCGCTTTCATGGCGCTCGGGGCGGCCCTTTCGACCGGGAGGCCGTCGGTCTGCGCCGTCGTGCCGGGACCCGGCCTTTTCAACGCGGGGGCCGCGCTTGCCACGGCCTTTGCGCTCAACGCGCCGGTGCTGTTCCTGTGCGGCCAGATACCCCGAAACGCCATCGGCAAGGGGTTGGGCGCATTGCATGAAATACCGGACCAGCTTGCGATTCTGGAGCAGCTAACGAAGTTTGCGAAGCGCGCCACGCGCCCGGCAGATATCCCCATCCTGGTCGCGGAAGCGTTGACGGCCATGTGCAGCGGACGCCCGCGGCCGGCGGCCGTTGAGATACCCATGGATGTCCTGGCGGAACGCGAGCAGGTCGGAGAAATTCCCGGCCTTCCCGAACCGAATCGGCCGCCGCTGGACGCGGAGGCCGTCGAATCGGCCGCCAGGCTCCTGGGGCAAACGCAAAACCCGATGATTTTCGTCGGCAACGGAGCGCAGGGATCCTCGGAGCTGGTGGGTCGGCTGGCGGAAACCCTTGAAGCGCCGGTCGTGGGCTACCGCACCGGCCGCGGCGTGCTGGACAGCCGCCATTACCTGAGCTGCACTCTGCCCGAAGCCAGGCCATTGTGGCAGCGCTGTGACGCCGTACTGGCGCTGGGCACTTCGGTGCGCGGGCCGCTCAAGGGCTGGGGGGAGAGCAAGCAGAGGAAACTGGTCCGCATCGACGTCGATCCGGATGTGCATTGGCGCCACATGACGCCTGACGTATCTATTGTCGCGACGCTGGAGCATGCCCTGCCGGCGCTGCTGGAGCGCCTTGCCGCGCACAATCGGGACCGCAGCTCCCGCGAGGAAGAGATGGAGCGTATCCATGCGGATTGGCGCGAGCGCAGCAAGACGCTGGCTCCGCAGATCGCCTGGCTTGAGGCGATCCGCCATGCGCTGGGAGAGGACGGCATATTCGTCGATGAGTTGACCCAGGTGGGATTTGCGAGCCGCATCGTCATGCCGGTCTACAAGCCGCGCACGTTCATTTCAACGGGCTACATGGGCACCCTGGGGTACGGTTTTCCCACGGCCCTGGGGGTCAAGTCCGCCCGGCCCGAGGCGCTCGTCGTGTCAGTCACGGGCGACGGCGGCTTCATGTTCGCCGTTGCCGAACTCGCCACGGCGGTGCAACATGAAATCGGACTGGTCACCGTGCTGTTCAACAACAACCAGTACGGCAACGTGCAGCAGATGCAGCGCAGCCTCTATGGCGGCCGCGTCATCGCTTCGGACCTGGTCAACCCGGACTTTGAACAGCTCGTGACGTCCTTCGGGGCAAACTACTCGCGCGCGGAGTCGCCCGATGAACTCGTCAAGAGCCTCGAATCCGGTTTCGGCAGTTCCCTGCCGACGGTAATCGAGGTTCCCGTGGGCGACATGCCCAGCGTCGACGCGTTCCGGTAGCGGCAGTGGCCGGCATCATCATTCCCTTCGGTTCGGCGCTGCGCGACACGATCGAGCAGCACGCCGCAAGCGACCGCATGATCTTCTTCGCCGGACTACCCGGCGTGGGCAAAAGCCTGATGCTGCAGCAGACCGTCCTGATCGCGGCGACGCTGGGCAGGAAGGTATCGCTGTTGCAGTGGGACGTCGCCCGCATCGCGTTCGAGCGACCGGATCTGCTTGAGCGCTACCCCGAGGTGGCTGGAGTAACGCATGCCGGTATCCGGCTGGCCGCCGGCAACTGGGTACGCGGCGCGATACGGCAGTGGGCCGAGAAGCGAAGCAACGGGAAGAACCTGCTGGTGGGAGAGATCCCGCTCGTCGGCAACCGATTCATGGAAGTGGCCCGGCCGGAATCCGACCCGGCGGAGGCGCTGTTGGCCGCGTCCTCCGCGACCTTCTTTGTTCCCGCGCCGACGCTCGAGTTGCGGCGTGAATTGGAGGCGGCGCGGCGGCGGGAAATGTCCAATCCCATGCATTCACGCGAAGCGGCCAACGCTTCGCCCAGCGTGCTGGAAGCGCTGATGCTGGAGATTCGGCAACTGGCCCCGAAGCTGAATATTCCGCCCGGTAAAGGCGAAGGCTACGATCCGGAACTGTACCTGGCGGTGTACGGCTGGCTGCTTCGGCACAGGCACTTCGTTCCGCTTTGGATCAGGGACTTCCTGGCGGTCGAGGATTCACCGCACAAGTTGCCGGATGGCATCGAGGACATCGTCCCTTCTTCGGTAGCCGTCCGCAGGCATGGCAATGCCCTGTCAGCGGTTAGCGACGACGAACTCAAGGCCCGGGCGGAGTCCTGGTGGCATATGCCGGATGCAGGCCCGTCCGGGGAGACAAGCGATGTTGCCCGATGAGATCGACGTGCTCGTGCTCGGGTCCGGCGCCGCGGGACTGTCCGCCGCATTGTCCGCCCGCGATCGGGGTCTTTCTGTAGCCGTGGTGGAGAGGTCCGTGGTTTACGGCGGTGCGACCGCCTATTCGGAGGGCATGGTATGGGCCCCGCTCAGCCGTCAGGCGCTGGATGCGGGCGTGCCGGACACGACCGAATCCGCATTGGCGTACCTGAAGGCGGCTGCGTCGTCGTATTTCGATCCAACGCGGGCTCGCGCATTCGTGGAAAACGCCCCGCGTGCGCTTGCGTTCCTCGAAGAGCAGTCGGGGATTTCGTACGAGCTCACGACAACTTCCATGGATTACCACCAGCATCTGCCGGGCGCTTCCCGGGGGGCGCGCGCCCTGAGTCCGCGGCCCATCAACGGCCGCATTCTTGGAGCGAGGCTTGCCGACTTGCGCTGCCCGTTGCCGACAACGATGTTGTTCGGCGGCATGTCGGTTGCGGGCAACGATCTCGCCAGCTACTTCGCGCTACGGCGCTCCCCTGCCGCATGGCTCAGGGTCGGCGGCCTGATCTTGCGTTACCTGCTGGATCGACTGCTGGGCCATCCAAGGGGGCTGCGGCTGACCGGCGGCAACGCCCTGGTCGCAGCGCTGCTGGCCGCGGCGGACCAGCGCGGCATAGTCCTGCGCAAGGGCAGGGAAGTAGTGAGACTCATCCGGACGAACGGTCGGGTCAGCGGCGCACTTGTCGCCGGCAAGGCCGGTAAGCAGCATCGGATTCGCGTGCGTTGCGGCATCGTTCTGGCCTGCGGCGGATACACGGCAAACGTTTCACTCAGAGAACAGCGCTATGCACACGTGCAACGGGGGGTTCGTCACGTTTCACTGGTGCCGTCCGGGAACGGCAGCGGTCATGTCCTGGCGCGCGACGTGGGCGCGAAGATTTCGGAAAAGTGCTCCCAGCCTGCCGCCTGGACGCCGGTTTCGCTTGTGCCCCAGCCTGACGGATCCAGGGTAGGCTTTCCGCATTTCCTGGAGCGCGGCAAGCCCGGAGTCATCGTGGTCGGTCGTGACGGACGGCGTTTCTGCAACGAAGCCCATTGCTATCACCGCTTCGTAATCGAACTGGTCGGAGAGGGCGGTCCACCGGAAGGCAAGGCATGGGTCGTCGCGGATCACCGGGCCTTGCGCCGCTACGGCCTCGGCGTAGCGCCGCCGTTCCCGGGGCGGCTGGCGCCTCATCTGCATTCCGGGTACCTGGTGCGCGCGAATTCGCTTTCCGGGCTGGCCGAAAAACTGGGCATGGACGCGGGGAGCCTGGAATCCACGGTAGAGCGATTTAACGGTTTCGCGGAGAACGGCCGGGACCTGGACTTCGGGCGCGGAGACGATCCGTACTCGCGCGCAGCCGGCGACACGGCCCAATCGCCGAATCCATCGCTCGGACCCTTGGAAAAGGCACCGTATTATGCAGTTCGGCTGTACCCGGGCGACCTGGGCGCGTTTGCCGGCCTGGCTACCGATGCGTCCGCTAGAGTGCTGGATGATGAGGGCAGGCCCATACCGGGTCTGTACGCCGCCGGCAGCGAGACACTGACGGTTACCGGAGGCGATTACGGGGCCGCCGGCCTCGGCATCGGGCCCGCGATCACGACGGGCTTTATTGCGGGCCGGACGATAAAGGCCCAGAATCGGGAAACAAGGCAGGTTGCTGACCATGGCTGAAACAAAAGCTGGACCCCGGCGCGCGAGGCGCCCAAGAGGCACGGGCGCGAGTCACGTGTACGAGAAATTGCGCGAATCCATCCTCAGTCTCAAGCTGGCGCCGGGGACCTTGCTCGACGAAAGCGAGCTTGCCGTGCGCTTCAAGCTTTCCCGGTCGCCGGTCCGCGAGGCGCTGATTCGCCTGTCCGCCGAAGGCCTGGTCAAGACGCTGCCGAATCACAGTTCGATCGTGGCCCCCTTCGATGTCGGTTCGGCCCCGTCTTTTCTGGACGCGCTCGAGCTGATCTATCGCGTTACCTGCCGGCTGGCGGCAATCCACATCCTGGACGAGGAACTGGAGAAGATCGAGGTTATCGAAGAGAGACTCGACAAGGCGCGCAAGGCGCGCCAGTTCAGCAGGCAGATTGCATTGAATCGCAAGTTTCATGTCGCCATTGCCGAGGCCGCCGGCAACGAGTACCTCACTCGCTGGCTGAAGCAGATGCTCGACGAAGGGCAGCGTCTGATGCGCTTGAGCGTTTATTTCGAAGGAGAGAGGACGCCCCGTTCGGCCCTGTTGCCGCACATTGAAATCATTGAAGCCCTGCGGGCGCGGGACCCCGATCGGGCCGAGGCCGCCGGAATGCGCGATGCGGCGTATCTCCGGGACGAACTGCTCAAGGAATTCACCAGCAGGTTCCTGTCAAAGGTCGATCTGAGGGCCGATTGATTCTCGCCGAGCGCTCAGTGCGCTTGCCGCGGCGACTCCACTCCCTGCGCCGTGCCTGTTCGTATGAACCTCACTGCAACGTATATCAGCATGGCCGAAAGCGTCATCAAGACAGTCCCCAGCAAAGCCGGGCCGGCCGGACCGATAGCGCTCAGCGATGCCGCGAAGACAAATGTCGTGAGGATCCTGCCTCCCTCGAAAGCCAGACCGTTCAGAAAGACAAACCGGCCATCCGGGTCCGCCCGGCCGACGGTTGAAACAAGATACGGCTGAGCGAAGTTCCAGATGAAACTCATGACGGAAATCGCAACCCAGAAACCCACCACGTCCGTCGAGAAATGGAAGTACATGTATCCGATCCCCGCCAGCACCGCACTGGCGGCAATCGGCCGCACCGCGCCGAACCGGTTGCCGAGCGTCGTGGCCAGCAGCGAGCCGACGACGCCGATCGGCGTCGTCGCGGACAGGACGAACCCGATGTATACCGGCGCCAGTCCGATGGCCGTGCCGATACGATCGGAAAAGTTGTACATCGGGTAGATGTATGCCGCGTAGGCCAGGATGGCCAGCAACCCGATAATGGCGGCCGGATTCCGCCAGCCGGCCGACGCGGCCAGTGAAGAATCGCCCTTGAGCGCTTCGCTGGCCGGCTTTGGGTGCGCAGGCAGCACGAACGCCGCCCAGAAAGTGGCCGGAGCGAGCAATACCAGCGTGACGTAGAAGCCGGGCAGTCCGAACTGACGCTCGATGATCGGCATGCCGGCCAGGCCCGCCATCGTCAGAAGCGTGGTCAGCGTCATCTGCACGCCGAACCATCGCACCGGGATGGCCGTGGCGGCGACGTAAACCATCCCCGCGCTGGATATGACGGTCGCCGAGGCGCCGACCAGTGCGCGAAGGATCAGCAGCACCGCGGGGTCCGTGGTGAGCGCGCAGGCCAGCGTGGCCGCCGTCAGCATGCCGGCGGCAACCAGGCATAACTTGCGCATGTCCAGGCGGCCGATGAACAGGGCAATCGCGATGACCACGAAGATGGAGGCGGCTGCCTCCGTGGTGCCGATCGCCGCGAGCTGCTGGTTTGAGTAACCCAGTTGCCGCGCGAGGGCGCCGAAGTAGATGGGCGTTACGTATTGACCCAGCGACGATTGGAAGATCAGCAGCTGCGCGGCAACCAGGTAGGTGACGCTGCGCGTTTCCTTCTGACCTGTGGTGAGCCGCATCGCCCCCACCTGAAAAAAAGAGGAGCGAAAAGGCGTGAACTAATTCACGCCTTTTCGCTGGCCGTGAGAGTCAGAATCGTATTCCGACGCCGACCTCGTATGTCCTCGGGGCACCCGGCGACGCGTTCTGGAGTGCGGCTCCGCCTCCGGCGTCGACTCGCGCCTCGTTGTCCAGCAGGTATTCCTCATCCGACAGGTTCCTGCCGTTCAGGAAGGCGTACCAGCTGCCGCCGGAATCGTAACGAAGGATGACGTTGAACAGTCCCACGGCGTCTTGAGGACGCCGCTCGCTGAGATCCATGAAAACGTCATCCTTGTAATTGTATTCACCGCGAACCGTCAGTTCGCCCGAATTACCCACGGGAGCCGTGTACTGGACGCTCGCTGCGTAGCTGAGCTCGGGCGCCCGGGGCAGGGCAATGCCTTCTTCCGTGCCGCCGCTGACGTCGAAATTGCCCAGGTCCACGATTTCGGTGTCCAGCACCTGACCGCCCAGGGAGACCAGCAGCGCTTCGGAAACGGCCCAGTTCACCTGGAAATCGACGCCTGTGGCTTCCGACTCGCCGATATTGCCCTCGATCAACCGGAATTGCTGGTCCGGATCGACCTGGAACACCAGTTGATCCTCGAACCGGGCGAAGAACCAGGAGGCGTTGATCTGCAGGCGGCCATCCATCAGGGTGGACTTCACGCCGATATCGATATTGTCCACGGTTTCCGGCTCGAACGGCTGCAAGCCCAGCGTGCCGTTGGGCCCGCGGTAGACGCCGGAGCCGTTGTAGTTCCAGCCGCCGTCCACCGCGAAATTGTCGAATCCGATCACGCCGCCGATGGCGCCGCTGCGGAATCCGGTGGAGTAACTCGCGTAGGCGAGCAGATCGTCCGAAGGCGTCCATTGAACCGAGATCCGCCCGGACGTGTCGCTCCAGCTTCGGCTGGCGGTGGCGGTGTAAAGCCGTGCCTCGCCGCACCAGGCAAACCCGATCGGGGTTCCGCCGCAAGCAGTCGGTATATCGCCCCCGGCCGTTTCCGTCTGGGTCTGCGTCTTGTCCTCGTCGGTATAGCGCAGCCCGAAGGTCACGCCCAGGTCGTCACTGAGCGCGAACGACAGTTCGCCGAACGCGCTATAGGCCGAGCCTTCCTGGTCCAGCAGGAAATCGTCGTAATAGGCGCTGAACGGCAGCACGGTATCGGGCACGTAGAACAGGCCGCCGCTGCTGACGAAGCGCGTCTCCTCGGCTTCCGTATCGATCCAATAGAGGCCCAAGCGCCAATCCATACGGCCCGGGTCCAGAGCAAATACCTGCAATTCCTGCGACATGCTGGTGCCCTCGTTGGAGTTGGGGCTTTGCCCGTCCGTCGAAGCGTCGCCGCTGGTGGCCGGTTCCAGCGTGAAATCCAGCGTGACCTCATTGTCGAAGGACGTGTAGCCGGTGATGGAGCGGACTCCGAAGCCGCCCATGTCCCAGTCGATCTGCAGCGAAAAATTGTCATCGGTCCTGTCGCTGTCGATCGGAACGTTGATGATCGTGTCGTGGAAGTCGGAAACTCCGGCCCGGGCCAGCGCATTCAGTCCATTCTGGGTGGCGTTTCCGTTTGGAGGCACCCGCGGAATCTTCACCTGGGGGCGTTCATTCCGGGAGTGCTGATATTTGAACAGCAAGCGGGTGGATTCGCTCGTTTCGAACTGATACGAAATGCGGCCGGCCGAATAGTCCTCGCCGCCCACGTCGCTGCCGTCGATCACGTTGCGAATGTAGCCGTCGCTTTCGGCCACGGACACGGCAATCCGCAAGGCGCTGCGTTCCCCGGTAACGATGTTCGCCATGCCGTTCATCCGCACCGCGCCGTGACTGCCGAACGACGCGTTGACGTCCCCGGAGCTGGCCTCGGTGTCCGGGTTGGCCGTCACCACGTTGATCACGCCGGCGGTGGCATTGCGGCCGTACTCGGTTCCCTGCGGACCCTTGAGCACTTCGATGCGTTCAATATCGAACAGGTTGCCGAAAGCCTGCGGCGACTGGGGCAGAAAAACGCCGTCCAGGTGCACGGCCACGGCGGCCTCGTCGCCCACGAAGGAGCGGATGCTTGAAATGCCCCGCAAACCGAGATAGGCGCCGTTGAATCCCCGATTGCCCACGGCCAGGCCCGGAACGGCGTATTCGATATCGTCGATGGTTTCGATACCCCCGGACCGCATGAGATCGCCGGAGATTACGTCGATCGTCAAGGGAACATCCTGAAGGTTCTCCTCCCGCTTTCGGGCCGTTACGACAATCTCTTCGAGTGCGCCTGCGGCGCCGCTAGCCTGGGCATCTTCCTGGGCCGTCGCGGCCGGAACGGCGGCGAGCGCCCATAGGCCTGCGAGCGATGTTAGCGCCAGCGTCCCTGCGTGCTTGCGGAACCGGGCGTGGTCGAAACTTTGTGCCTGACGAATCATGGACTGTCCCCTTTTGCCAATAAAGCAATGCCGCTGCTGCAAGTCGCTTTCGGCCGGGCGTTTTTCGCTTCAATTCGAAGCGTTTGCAGCTACTCAACGGCGATGAAGTATACAATGTTGTATACAACGTGTCTACAAAATCCTGATGGAGTCCCTGGCCCGAGAAACCCATGCGGCGCGGTGCGCCTGGCAGGCTGACCGCCGCCATGTCCTGCATCCCTGGCAGCACTTTGAGTCGTTCCGGGAAGAGGGCGCGCTCGTGCTGGAAAAGGGTGACGGCGCGTACGTCTGGGACGTGGACGGGCAGCGGTACCTGGACGCCGTGGGCGGACTCTGGTGCACCAACATCGGCCTGGGAAGGACAGAAATCGCCGATGCAATTGCCGGGCAGGTGGCACGGCTCGCGTTCGCGAATTCGTTTGTTGACATGGGCAGCGTTCCCGCTGCGGAACTGGCGGAAACTGTCGCCGCCCTGGCTCCTGGCGACATCAACCGGACGATATTCTCGACAGGAGGATCGACTGCGGTGGATACGGCGGTCCGGCTCGCGCATTTCTACCAGTTTTGCAGGGGCAAGCCGGAAAAACGGCATCTGATTTCGCGGCAACAGGCTTACCACGGCAGTACTTTTATGGCGGCATCGCTGACCGGGAGGGACCGGATCCCCGAATTCGAGTACGCGACCGGCGCGATTCACTTCGTTTCCTGCCCCAATTACTACCGTGCGCCGGACAATATGACGGAGGCGCAGTTTTGCGATTTCCTCGTGGAAGAACTGGAGCGGAAAATCGTTGAGCTCAAGCCGGAAAACGTATCGGCTTTCTTCGCGGAGCCCGTGATGGGCGCGGGCGGCGTCATCGTGCCGCCGCCGGGCTACAACAAGCGGACCTGGCAACTCTGCCGCGATTACGATGTGCTTTACGTCGCCGACGAGGTGGTGACCGGCTTCGGCCGCCTGGGGCACTGGTTCGCAAGCAAGGGCGAGTTCGATATCGAACCGGACATCATTACCTGCGCCAAGGGCATTACCGGCGGCTACCTTCCCCTGGGTGCAACGCTGTACTCGGACCGCATTCACGAGGTCATCAGCAGCGGCGATCCGGCGCGATTCTTCGGCCACGGATTTACGTATGGAGGCCATCCGGTGAGCTGTGCCGCCGCACTGAAGGTGATCGAGATCATGCAGCGGGAAAACGTGCTTGCCGCCGCCCGGAAAGTGGGCGGCTACTTCGAATCGAGACTGCGCGAACTTGAGGACCTGGCAATCGTCGGAGACGTTCGCGGGCGCGGTTTCATGATGTGCGTGGAGTTCGTCGCTGACAAGGCTACAAAGGGCCTGTTCCCCGCAGAGCTGAATATAGGCAAGCTCGTATCCGACCAGTGCGAGAAACTCGGCCTGCTCGTGCGGTCGATCGGCAACCTGAACATCATGTCGCCGACGTTGACTCTCACTCGCGAGCAGGTTGATTTCATCGTCGATACGCTGCGCCGGGGTATCGAGAACACCGCCAGGGAACTGGCCTGACCATGAGCTTGACGCGGCGCTAGTTCCTTGAGCCTCCCGCGCCAGACGGATGTCCTCGTGATCGGAGGAGGTAACGCGGGCCTGTGCGCTGCCATCGAAGCGCGCGAACGGGGCGCCGCTGTTGTGATACTGGAGCACGCGGACCGTTCGATGCGCGGAGGAAACACCCGGCACACGCGCAATCTTCGTGCGATGCACGCAGGCCCCGCACATACGCTTGAAAGAAGCTATACCGGGGAGGAGTACTGGCAGGACCTTCTGAGCGTTACCGAAGGACATACGGACGAAGCGCTGGCCAGGCTGATGATCCGCCACAGCGGGGAACTGCTCGGATGGTTGCACGAGAAAGGCGTGCGTTTTCAGCCGGCGCTAACCGGCACCCTGAATCTGGCGCGCACCAATGCCTTCTTCCTCGGCGGCGGCAAGGCGCTGCTGAACGCGCAGTACAGGACCGCGGAAGCCTTGGGCGTTCGCGTTTGCTACGACAGCGAAGTCAAACGACTGAACATATCCCGGGGGCACTTCGGTAACGCGGTTTTCCTGTATCAGGGCGAAGAACACGAGATTGCGGCCAGGTCCGTGGTTGTGGCCTGCGGGGGTTTTCAGGCGAACGAGAACTGGATGCGGGAAGCCTGGGGCGAGGCTGCCGACAACTTTATCGTGCGCGGCACTTCCTACAATCGAGGCACCGTGCTGAAGGACCTGATCGGCAAAGGGGCGGAAACGACAGGCGATCCCACCCAGTGTCACGCCATTGCCGTCGACGCGCGTGCGCCGAAATATGACGGCGGGATCGTGACGCGTCTGGATTGCGTGGTCTTCGGAATCGTCGTGAACAGGTTCGGGCAGCGCTTCTATGACGAGGGGGAGGACTCCTGGCCCAAGCGCTACGCGATCTGGGGGCGACTCATTGCCCGGCAACCGGACCAGATTGCCTATGCGATCATGGATTCAAAGGTGCTGGACCGTTTCATGCCATCCCTGTTCCCGCCCATGACCGCGGACACGATCGAGCAGTTGGCTTCCGACTTGGGAATTGAATCGGGAGCGCTGACAAGGACTGTTGATCAATTCAATGCGAGTGTGTCCTCCGGAAGCTATAACCCGGAAATACTCGACGATTGTTCCACGCACGATCTTCAGCCTCCGAAGTCGCACTGGGCCTTGCCTCTGGATACGCCGCCGTTTTACGCCTACCCGCTCAGGCCCGGCATCACCTTTACCTATCTCGGCGTAAAGGTCGACGAACAGGCGCGCGTGCTGTTCCAGGGTGGGAAATCTTCGCCGAACGTCTTTGCCGCGGGCGAAATCATGGCGGGCAATATCATCGGCAAGGGCTATTGCGCCGGCACGGGGATGACCATCGGCGCGGTTTTCGGGCGCCTGGCAGGCCAACATGCGGCCTCGGCGGTGTAACGGTGTTGGAGAGCTTGCGGCAGGAAAGCGCGGTCGGAGAGGCGCAGCGGGTGATGAACATCTGCAATGCCTGCCGGTATTGCGAAGGTGTGTGCGCGGTGTTTCCGGCCATGTCCCTGGTTCGGGCGTTCTCCGATCGTCAATTGCACTACCTGGCAAACCTTTGCCACAACTGCACGGCCTGTTATCACAACTGCCAGTACGCTCCGCCGCACCCCTTTGCCGTCAATGTGCCGGCGGCTTTGACGGAACTGAGGACCGAAACCTACGAAGCGTATGCGTGGCCCGGCATCCTTGGCCGCCTGTTTCGCCGAAACGGTCTGTTCGTTACGCTTGCGACTGCGCTTGCGCTGTCGATGGTCCTGGCGCTTGCATCCGTCCTTGTCGATCCGGGCGTAATGTTTGCCGAGCACTCGGGGCCCGGTTCCTTCTACGCGGTGATCAGCCACGGCGTCATGGTGGCCGTTGCGGGCAGCACATTCGGTTTCAGTCTGCTTGCACTCTCGATGGGTGTGCGCAGATTCTGGCGCGAGACCGGCGCCTTCGCGCGGGCCAGACCCATGTTCAGCGCCTTCCGCGGCGCGCTCAAGGACATGGCCACGCTGCAGTACCTCGGCGGGGGGCACAAAGAGGGCTGCAGTCCGCGCGACGAAGGCCGCTCGAACCAGCGCCGCTATTTTCACCAGGCCGCCATGTGGGGCTTCTTGCTTTGTTTTGCGTCCACCTGCGTAGCGGCCTTTTACGACTACGCCCTGGGACAGGTCGCGCCCTATCCATTCTTCAGCCTGCCGGTATTGCTGGGGTCCATTGGAGGCATCGGCCTCCTGGCGGGGCCGGCCGGACTGTTCTGGCTGAAATTGCGAAGCGACAAGATTGCAATGCCGCTTCGCCACTACGGCATGGACTACGCGTTCCTGGCCTTGCTTTTTGTCATCAGCCTGACCGGATTCCTGCTGCTAATGCTGCGCGAGACCGCTGCCATGGGACTGACGCTGGCCGTGCACCTGGGGTTCGTCCTGGCGCTGTTCCTGACGCTTCCGTACAGCAAATTCGTGCATGCGGTTTATCGGTTCGCGGCACTGCTGCGTTTCAATGCCGAGCAGCCGGAGCAATCACGGCCTGCCACCGTCGCCTGATGCGGATATAATCGCGCCCCGGCCAGTAAGGTTCCCGGAGAGTCCAGATGTTTGCGGTGATCAGCACCGGCGGCAAGCAGTATTGCGTTTCCGAAGGTCAGCGTGTGCGCGTCGAGCGCCTCAGCGCCGAGGTCGGCGATGAATTGAGTTTCGACGCCATGCTGATTGGTGGGCAGGAAAGTTCGGAGACGCGCATCGGGACTTCGGGCAAGCCGGTAGGCCAGGTTCGGGCCACCGTGTGCGAACACGGCCGGGCGAAAAAGATCGAAGTGATCAAGTTCAAGCGGCGCAAGGACTATCGCCGCACGCTGGGGCATCGCCAGCAATTCACGACCGTGGAGATTGCCGGCATCGATCTGCCGAAGGCGCCCGCGAAGAAGGCCCCGGCAAAGAAAACAGCCGCTAAGAAGGCCCCGCCAAAGAAAGCCGCGGCGGACAAGTCGGGCGAGGAGAGTTGATCTATGGCGCATAAGAAAGCTGCGGGCAGTTCCCGCAACGGCCGCGATTCCGAATCCAAACGGCTCGGAATCAAGAAGTTCGGCGGCGAGCAGGTGCTGGCCGGCAATATCCTCGTGCGCCAGCGCGGGACCGCCTTTCATGCCGGCGCCAACGTGGGCCTGGGACGCGATCACACCCTGTTCGCCACCAGCGACGGCGTCGTCCGCTACGAGCGCAAGGGCCCGGCAAACCGCCGCTTCGTCTCCGTAATCCCTTCCTGACCCAGGGCGCGACGGCGTCGCGCCCTTTGCGGCAATCACCCCGTTTCGGACGGGGATCGTGGTAGTTTCACGACTCGCCAGCCGCCACCACCTGCCATGAAATTCTCCGACGAAGCCCGGATCCGCGTTCGCGCCGGCGACGGCGGCGACGGCTGCGTGAGTTTCCGCCGCGAGAAGTACATTCCCCGCGGCGGCCCTGACGGCGGCGATGGCGGCGACGGCGGCGACGTGACGCTGGTGCTTGCGCCGGACATCAACACCCTGGCCGACTTTCGCGCCCGCAAGGTGTTCCGGGCCGGCAACGGCAGCGCCGGGGCGGGCCGCGACCGCAGCGGCGCGGCCGGCGCCGACCTGCGAATCCCGGTGCCGGCCGGCACCCGGGTGACCGAGGCCGACACGCAGGAAGTGCTGGGCGAACTCAACGCCGACAATACCGAACTGCTGGTGGCCCGCGGCGGGCGCGGAGGGCGGGGCAACACCCGCTTCAAGTCCAGCGTCAACCGGGCGCCCCGCCAGCACACGCCGGGCACGCGCGGCGAAGCCCGCCGACTTGAGCTGGATTTGACGCTGCTGGCGGACGTGGGGCTGCTGGGCCTCCCGAACGCCGGCAAGTCCACCCTGCTGCGGGCCGTGTCCGAAGCCCGTCCCAAGGTGGCGGACTACCCGTTCACGACCCTGCATCCGCAGTTGGGCGTGGTGGCCGTGGGCCCGATGCAGAGCTTCGTGATGGCCGACATCCCGGGGCTGCTGCCGGGCGCCGCGAGCGGCGTCGGACTGGGCTCCCGGTTCCTGCGCCACTTGAGGCGCACGCGGCTGTTGCTGCACCTGGTGGACATGACCTCCGCGGAAGGCGCAGCGGCGCCGGTCGGAAACCTGGCGGAGGACGTCACTACGATTGCCGGGGAGCTGAAGAAATTCGATGAGAAACTGGCCGGACTGGAACGCTGGCTGGTATTGAACAAGGCCGACCTGCTGCCCGAAGAAGAGGCCGCGCGGATCAGAACGGGTCTCACCGGGGAACTGGCCTGGTCCGCGCCCGTGTTCACGATTTCGGCATTGACCGGCGCGGGCACGCGGGAACTTGCAGCCGCATCCGTACAGAGACTGGAAAAACTGGAGAAAGAGCATGATTCTGACGACGACGCCAACCGTTGAAGGCAAGTCAATCCGCGAATACCGCGGAATCGTGACCGGCGAGGCCATCGTCGGCGCCAACATCCTCAAGGACATATTCGCCGGCATTCGCGACATCGTGGGCGGCCGCTCGACCGCCTACGAGAAAGAGCTGAGACGGTCCCGCGAGACGGCGCTCGCCGAATTGTCCGAAGAAGCCCGCATGAAGGGCGCCGACGCCGTTGTCGGCATCGATCTGGACTACGAAGTCGTGGGCACCGGCGGCAGCATGCTCATGGTCGCCGCCAGCGGCACCGCGGTAAGGCTTCGGTGAGAGGTTGTGCTAGCTTGCAATCGCCGAGTCTATACTCCCGCGACGAACAACTTCTTCGGCGATTTCGTCGGCAACGGCGTTAGTGGAGAGTCCTGTTTCGTCTGAGCGTTCGTATACGCGGCGCAGGATGTCACCAAGTCCATGCAAGTGGGCTTGGAGGTTCTCTCTTGGCGCCCTGTTCAGCTGGTAGTGCAGATCGATAATGCCACCGGCGTTTGCCAGGTAATCCGGCGCGTACAAGACGCCACGGACCTTCAGTTTTTTTCCGACGCTTGGGGACGCCAACTGATTGTTGGCCCCTCCGGCAATGATTGGCGCGCGAATCCGGGTTATGGACGTTTCATCCAGGATTCCGCCCAGCGCGCAGGGAGAGAAAACGTCCACGTCCGCCGCCAGGATCTCCTCGCTGCCCGCAAGCTCGGCGCCCAACTCCTCGGCCATGCGGCCTGCGAGTTGCCTATCGACATCCGCGAGAACAAGCCTGGCGCCCTGAGCCGCAAGCAGCCGGGCCAGACGGCCGCCAACGTTCCCCACGCCCTGAATGGCGACCCGAGTGCCGTGCAGGGATTTCCCGGCGCCCTGCAGGTAACGGATACTGGCCTTGATGCATGCCAGCAGGCCTTGAGCGGTCGACGCGGACGCATTACCGCTGGCTGCGTCGATTCCGCCGACATGCGCAGTGACCTCGCCGATCGTGCGAACATCATCCATCGTCGTTCCCATGTCGAACGAGGTGATGTATCGGCCATTGAGCGATTCGACGGCATCGCCGAAAGCGTGCAGCAATTCGGTGGTCTTGTCCCTTGCGGGATCTGCAACCACGATGGCCTTCCCGCCGCCGAAAGGGATACCTCCTACGGCGCACTTGTATGTCATGCTTTGCGACAGGCGTAATACATCGCTGAGTGCTGCCGACGTAGTTTTGTAGGGCCGCATTCGGCAGCCTCCGATTGCGGGGCCGAGGCGTGTGTTGTGGATGGCGATTATCGCTTTGAGCCCGCTTGGGCGATCACGAAAGAAATGCACGGATTCGTGTCGAAAATCCGCATGATTAAAGAGATCGTCCATGCGCACGGCTCTCGTGGCGCGCTCGGAGAAAGGGCTTATCCTTCCTTGAGGGCTCGCAGGCGTTTGTTGAGGCGGCTCTTGTGGCGGGCGGCCTTGTTGGCGTGGATGATGCCCTTGCCGACCATCGAATCGATGACAGGTCTGGCTTGCTCGTAGGCGGCCGCGGCCTTTTCGGCGTCGCCGGAGTCGAGGGCGCGCACGGTCCTGGAGATGGCGGTGCGCAGCTTGGAGCGCGCCGACATGTTGCGCGCGCGGCGGCCGACGGCCTGGCGGGCGCGCTTTGCGGCTTGTGCTGAATTCGCCATGGGCGCGCATTGTAGCCGAAGCGCCCCCGCCTGTGCGTCTGTTGGTTTGTGATTGCGCGTGGGATTGGCGGGCTGCTATTGTGCGGCCTTAGCAATCGCCGGGGCCGGCCATTCTTTCCGACCTGCTAAGCCGCAACATTCTGATCCTGCTCGTGGCGCAGGCCGCGTCCGTTACCGGCACGGTCGCGATCGTCACGGTAGGCGGGATACTGGGCCGCGGGCTGGCGGGGAACCCGGCGCTGGCCACGCTGCCGCTGTCGATGCTGATCGTCGCCACGGCGCTTTCGACCATTGTCGCCGCTTCGATCATGTCGCGTATCGGGCGGCCCCGGGGCTTTGCCCTGGGCGCGTCCCTCGGCGCCGCGGGAGCGGGGTGCGCCTGGGCCGCCACCGCGGTGGGCAGCTTCGCCCTGTTCTGCCTGGGCTCGATGCTCATAGGCTGCGCCACGGCCTTCTCGCAGCAGTACCGGTTCGCCGCCACCGAAAGCGTCAGGGCTGCTGCGGCGCCCACGGCGGTCGCGGTGGTGTTGACTGGCTCCATGGCCGGCGCGATCCTGGGTCCCAGCCTGGTGGCGCGGGGCGAGTACTGGATTGCCGGCGCGCAATTCGGCGGCAGTTTCGCTGCGATGGCGGCTTGCTACGCGCTGGCCGGCGCCGTCCTCCTGGCGCTGCGCCCGGCGTCAACGAAAGAGCGGGAGGAATCCGGCGGCGATGTCCGTCCGCTAAGGACCATTACCCGGAGCCGGCTGTTCATTGTGGCCGTGGTAGGCGCGGCGATGGGGCAGGGCGTCATGGCTTTCATGATGACGGCGGCCCCGCTGGCCATGCACGTCGTTGACGGGCACTCCCTGGCCACGACTGCGGCGGTCATCCAGGCGCACGTGCTCGCGATGTACGCGCCGTCCCTCGTTGCCGGCGGCCTGATCACGCGGTTCGGGGCCGGGCGCATCATGATGGCCGGCGCGGTTCTTCTGGGCGCGACGCTGGCCGCGGGGCTGGCGGGCCGGGAGGTAATGCACTACGGCATTTCCATGGTGGCGCTGGGTTTCGGCTGGAACTTCCTGTATGTGGGCGGAACGGCGCTGCTGGCGCGCTCCTATCGGCCGGCGGAACGTTTTCGCGTCCAGGGCCTCAATGACTTCATCGTGTTGGGATGCGCGGCGGTGGGATCCCTGAGCGCCGGGGCGGTGATGCAGCTACTGGGTTGGGACGCGGTGCTGTACGCTTCCATGCCTGCGATCATGCTCGCGATGGCTGCGATCATCTGGGCCCGGCCGGACCGCGAAAGCGTGGTGGCAGGCTGACATGCTCATCAGGAATTCCGTATTTGCGAAGATTCCGGGCGCGGTCGTCTGGGCCGCGCTGTCCTGCGGTTGCGCCGCAATTCCTTCGCCCGACAGCGCAAGCGATTCGGAAGCGTCGCGGCAGACGGCCGCCATGCCGCCCGAGGGCCTTGTGCGTTATACGGAAGAGCGCGAAGCCTGCGCGAATCGAAACCCCTATCGCAACGCCTATTTCGGCGACCTGCACGTGCACACTTCCTATTCCTACGACGCCCGGCCGCTGGGCGTGACCACGGTACCGTCCGACGCCTACCGCTACGCGCGCGGCGAGGAAATTTTGCTGCCTCCCTATCAGGAGGGCGGGGAACCGGTGGCGGTCCGCAAGATCGGTCCCGCACTGGACTTTGCCGCCGTCACCGACCACGCGGAGTTTTTCGGCGAACTGGCGCTGTGCGCGGACCCCAACAGCGAGGCCTACGGCAGTCGAAGCTGCCGGGCCTTCCGCAACGGCGGTCCCACCGCGATCCTGATTCTGGTGCGGGGTCTGTCGAGAGACGTTCCGGCTCGCAGCGCGGACATCTGCGGCGAAGACGGCGCCCGATGCGCGGAAGCCGCTCGGACCTACTGGGAGCGCACCCGCGAGATGGCGGAAGCGGCCTACGACCGCTCCTCGAGCTGCGGCTTCACGACCTTCGTGGCCTACGAGCACAGCGCCACTCGCAAAAACAACTCCTACCACCGCAATGTGATCTTCCGCAACGACCGGGTGCCGGAGTTGCCGATAACCACGTTCGAGGCGCCGTCCGACAGCGAACTGTTCGATCTGCTGTCCGCGGAGTGCCTCGAGGGAGCAACGGGATGCGATGTGCTGTCCATACCGCACAGCTCCAATCTGAGTTCCGGCACCCTGTTCACTTCCGCCGTCGATGAACCGGAGCCCGGCCAGGGCGCAACCGTTGCGGCACGGCAGCGCAACGTGCTGGAGCCGATCGTGGAGATCTTTCAGCACAAGGGCAGCGCCGAGTGCTTCAACGGCCTTCCCGGCATCCTGGGCGGGCCGGACGAGCTGTGCGACATGGAGGAACTGCGCCGGTACTACCGCGGCTTGCCGGCGGAGGGCAACCCTCCGCCGTTCTGCGGGGAAGGCGAGACGGGGGTGGGCGCCAGCCTGAACGCCGGATGCGTATCCAGGAACGACTATTACCGCGGCATTCTCCTGACCGGCCTGCAAACCGGTCGCCGGCTAGGCGCCAATCCCTACAAGTTCGGCGTGATCGGCTCGACGGACACGCATCTTTCCACGCCCGGCGCCGTTCAAGAAAGCGGCTGGCGTGGCCATAACGTGTCCGAAACCGACCTCGCCGAGCGCCTCACGCCCAGCCCGGTGCATCCCATCGGGCTCTACACCAACCCGGGCGGCCTGGCGGGGGTGTGGGCGGTGGAGAACTCTCGCGACGCGCTGTTCGAGGCGCTCCAGCGGCGCGAGGTATTCGGAACGACCGGCCCCCGCATCCGGCCGCGTTTCTTCGGCGGCTGGGAGTATTCCGAAGACGCCTGCAAGTCCGTGGCGAAAACCGGGTATGCGCAAGGCGTGCCCATGGGAGAGGATCTGCCGGCCGGCGCAACGGGCGCTTCGCCTCGGTTCATCGTGGCGGCGGGGCGCGATCCCAAAAGTGCGCCGCTGCTGCGCCTTCAGGTGATCAAGGGCTGGGTGGACGACAAGGACCAGGCGCACTACAAGGTGTTTGAAGTAGCGGGGGATTCCGAGTCCTCGGGTTCGATGAATCCGGACACGGGAGTCTGGAGCGGCCCCGGACACGATGCGCTGTGCGGTGTGTTCGAGGATACGGAATTCGATCCGGATGAGCCGAGCTACTACTACATGCGCGCGGTGGAAACGCCGTCGTTGCGATGGAGCTCGCGCCAGTGCCTGGAACTGCCGTCCGAAGCGCGTCCGGCGGAGTGCGAAAACACGGCGCCCGGTGTCATCCGGGAGCTCGCCTGGAGTTCGCCCATCTGGTACACGCCTGAAGAAAGCTAGCCCGGATAAAATTTCCGGATGAGCCATGCAATTCAGGTAGACCGGGCGGGCGGCCCGGAAGTGATGGAGTGGCGCGCCGTCAATGTGGGCGCTCCCGGCCCCGGCGAACTGCTTATCGGTAACCGGGCCATCGGTTTCAACTTCATTGACACCTACTTCCGCACAGGCGTCTATCCGCTGGAATATCCGAGCGGACTCGGCTCCGAAGGCGCGGGCGAGGTGCTGGCGGTAGGCGAAGGTGTCGAAGGGTTCGCGCCGGGAGACCGGGTGGCTTATTGCACGCCGCCGATAGGGTCCTATTCGGAGGAAAGAATCTATCCCGCGGACCGTACCGTGCCTCTTCCGGACTCCGTCAGCTACGAGCAGGCCGCCGCCATGATGCTGAAAGGGCTGACGAGCTGGTACCTGCTGCACCACAGCTATCCGGTACGGCAAGGCGACGACGTGCTGCTGTACGCGGCCGCCGGGGGCGTGGGGCAGATCGCCGCCCAGTGGGCGGCGCTGTTGGGAGCGCGCGTCATCGGCATCGTGGGCAGCAGCGGCAAGGTGGATGAAGCGCGCCGGGCAGGTTGCGCCGACGTCGTGCTGGCCGACGATCCGGACCTCGTTGCCAAGGTGCGGGAACTGAGCGGCGGCGGCGTGGCGGCGGTGTACGACTCCCTGGGGAAGGACACGTTCATGCAGTCGCTGGACTGCCTGCGTCCGCTCGGCACGATGGTGACCTTCGGCAATGCGACCGGCCTGGTGGAGCCGATCGCGCCCATCGACCTGGCGCGGCGCGGCTCATTGAAGCTAACCCGGCCGATCCTGTTCGATTTCGTGTCGACCGAGGAGCAACTGCACGGCGCGGCCGCAACCTTGTTCGAGCAGGTCGGATCGGGCGCACTCTCGATAAAGATCGGTCAGCGCTATCCCCTGCAGGACGTGGCCCAGGCGCACCGCGACGCCGAGAGCCGGCGCACCACCGGCTCGACGATTCTGCTGCCCTGAATCAGGCGTTGGGCAGGACGATGATCTTGCCGTCGCGGGCCGAGCCGGTGCGCGCGGCGTGGGCGAAGGCTTCGCGCCATTCATCCAGCGTGTAGCGGGCGGCAATCTTTGCGCTAAGGCGCCCGTCGGAGGCCATCAGCGCGATCTCGTTCTGTAACTCGTCGATTTCCTCTTCGGTGCGGGTCGCGAAACAGCGCGTCGTCGACATGCCGCACAGGCGGATGTCGTGCAGGAACATCTGCCAGAAATCGATCCGGCAGGGCTCGTCGGTCAGCGTGCCGTAATTCACGATCAGCCCACCGTCGGCCAACCAATCGGCCATGCGCATCACGCCGTCGCCGGCGATGGCGTCGATTCCGAGGCGAATATCGGCCCCGCCGGTCGCTTCGCGTATGCGCCTCGCCAGGTCCGGTCCGTCCAGAACCACGGCGTCGGCGCCCAGGTCCTTCAGTTCCTGAACGACTTCTTTCCGCCGCACGAGATTGACCGTTCGATAGCCCCACCTGGCCGCCAGGACGATCAGATACCGCCCGACGTTGGAATTGGCCGCGTCCTGCAGCACCCATTCGCCCTGCTCGAGGTCCACGAAGTCCTGCAGCAGGGTCCAGGCGGTTGCGCCGTTGATGTTCGAAAGCACGAGCTGTTCCGCATCGCCGGCCGGCGCGCGCCGCATGCCCATGTCGTTCCGGTGGACCCGCACGTACTCGGAAAACGTGCCGCAGCCCAGCGGAAGAAACACGCGGTCGCCGACCTCGTAGCCCGAATCGGCGCCGGTCTCGACAACTTCTCCCACGCCCTCGAAGCCCGGCGTGACGGGCAGCGGACGGCGAAGCGCGTCGATGCCCTGCACCAGCTTGATGTCGGCGATGTGCATCGCGCTGGCTTCCAGTCTGGCGACGACCTCGCCCGGTCCCGGATCGCCGAGTTCAACCTCCTCCAGCCGCACCACGTCGGCCGGTTCGCCGTTTTCGTCGAACCTAAGCCGTCGTGTCCGCATCGGTGCGATATCTGTCCAGCAGTTCCTCGCTGAGGCCGAATTCGCGGGCCAGTCCCTTGAACAGCGCGCCGGTCACGGCTTTCTCGCCCCGGTCGAGCAGGGCGCCTTCGACCTGGCCCCTGACCATCTTCTGCAGGGCCTTGGGTACCCCGTCGAGCATTTCCAGCGCCTGGGCGTCCCACTCCATCGCGTCCGCTTCCGCGGTTTCCTCCGCTTCTTCCGTCTCCACGGGCGGCACGTACACGTCCGGCGGATCGCCCAGTACGTGCATGACCACGTCGCGCGTGGAGGTATGGAAGTAGTCCTTGCGTTTCTCGTCGCCCAGCCCCACCGGCAGGTTCATGGCCGGCAGGCGTTCGGCGCGGGGCAGGGCGGCCAGGCCCTTGTCCATCACGATGGCTTCGATATTGCCGATCACGTGGGCCTGGGTTCGGTCGAGTTCGTAGAACTTGTCGACCGTGCATTCCATGATCTGCGGGCACTCGGCGATGCTCGGCGGTTTCACCTTGCGCGACGGGATCATCGTGTAGCCGGTGTAATCCAGTTCGTTGGCGCCATCGGGATAGAAACGGCCGGTCTCCATCATGTCTTCCAGCGTGTCGTACTTCGGGCAGTTGATGACGAACTCGCCGGTGTCCCTCATGTTGATGAAGGTGTGGGCGGTGTTGCGGCCGCCCAGCAGTATGCGCGGTTTCTTGTGCATCACGTCGTACTGCATGATGTGCGAAAAGGCGCCGGCGTTCACGCGGCCATGCTTGTCCAGCGTGGTGACGATGGTGATGAGCTTGGGGAAGATCCAGTAATCCGAATACCAGAACGGCCGGATCCGCACTTCCTCCTTCTCGGGCAGTGTCTTTGCTTGTGCGTCCATGTCGCGGAAGTATAGCCGCCATCCCTGATCCGGCGGGTAATTTTTCGATCTGCTAGACTCGCGCCGCGTCGCATCGGCCGGCCGGCCGACCGGCGCGACATCGAATCCGACAGGCGGGCATATTCCATGGGTTTGCTGGACCGCGTATTCGGCCCGAAGACGATCGACGAGAAGTTCGTCGATAGCCCCATGCGCGACAACTGGTACCAGGCCAGTTCGTACTGGCCTTCGTCCTTCTCGTTGATCACGACCGTCAGCGAAGATGGTTCGACCAATATCGGCCCGTATCAACTCACTCTTCCGTTCGAGGTCATCAGGGAGCGGTCCTTCCTGGTCTGCAGCCGCAAGGGATCGAACACCGAGACGAACCTGCATCGCAATCCCAGGTGCGCGGTGCACTTCATCGAGTTCAACCGCAAGCAGTTGAAGAAGATCGTCGGTTTGGGCTATCCGGGACAGACCACCGGGGAAAAGATGGCGGACAGCCCGTTTACGCTGATCGAAAGCCCCACGCCCGGACGCGGAACGGCGGACGGCTGCCCGCTGATCATCAAGGAAGCGTTCCAGGTGTACGAAGCGCACTGGGACGAGTCGTTCCGGATCAAGGACGACGGCAGGACGCCCGAATACCTGGTGCTGAAGCTTGAGAACATCCTGCTGAAGGAAACCTGGGCGAAGAACATCGAGGACGGCACCCGGCGCATGCCGAACATGCCGATCACGTTCGGGTTCCGCGACGGCGAGAAGTTCTGGTTCGCCGAAAGAAAGAAGGCCTTTTGGTTTCCGACGCCAACCGACAAGGGCGCCAAGGAGGAATCGGTGCTCTACGAAGCCAACCGCATTGACCCGGAAGTGAGGTTCACGCGCGAAGCCTGCAAGCAACTGACCGGCATACCCAAGCCCTTCATCAAGACGGCGCTGAAGGGAATCATCAAGCAGGCGAAGGAGCGCGGCGTCGCCGAGGTCGACCGCGAATTCGTCGAGATGCTGAACAAGGAGCGCGGCTGAGCGCCCTAACTGCCGGCCAGGGCAGCCCTCACGCGCATAGCGCCCGCCGTTAAACTGCCCGCTGGGATGGACGACATCAAGAAGAAAGGACTCCTTGGGTCCTGGTCGCTGGTGGCGGGGCTGACGACGGTGTCCCGCGTGCTGGGCCTGGCGCGCGAGATCGCGTTTGCGTGGTTTATCGGCGCCGGCGTGGTCATGGACGCGTTCATCGTCGCCTTCCGGATTCCGAGCCTGTTCCGGCATTTCTTCGCCGAGGGGGCGCTGTCGCAGAGCTTCGTGCCGGTGTACTCGGAGCGCATGGAGGCGGGAGACAACAGGGAAGAACTAGCGGACCTGCTGGGCCGGGTCATGGGCACCCTGGGCGCGGTCGTGGCCGTGGTGTCGCCCCTCGGGGTGATATTCGCGCCGCTCTTCGTTTGGTTGTGCGCCCCCGGGTTCGCACTGGAAGGCGGCGAGTCCTACGAACTGGCGGTCACGATGCTGCGCCGCACGTTTGCGTACCTGTTCTTCATCTCGATCACGGCCATGCTGGCCGCGGTACTGAACGCCCACCGCAAGTTTGCCGCGGCGGCCTTCACCCCCGTCCTGATGAACATCTGCCTGATTGCGGCGGCCGCCCTTTACGCAATGCAATCGGAGCCGCAGGGCGCGGTACTCGGCTGGGGCGTGTTCGTCGCGGGACTGGCGCAAATGGTGTTCCTGCTGTTTTTCGCCCGCTCCACCTGCGGCCCGTTCTGGCCGCAATGGGGCTGGCGCGACTCGAAAGTGCGGCGGATCCTTGTCTTGATGGTGCCGGTCATCGTCGGTTCGTCGGCGGCCCAGGTGGGTGTGGTTCTGGACACGATCCTGGCCAGCTTTCTCGTATCCGGGAGCATCAGCTGGCTCAACTTCTCCCAGCGACTGATGGAGTTTCCGCTGGGCGTGTTCGGCGTGGCCCTGGCCACGGTGGCGCTGCCCAGGCTGTCGCGCCTGCACGCCGCCGGAGAGCGGGACGAGTACCTGGCGTCCACGGGCTGGGCGATCCGTTCGGGCCTGGCCATTTCGCTGCCCTGCGCCGCGGGGCTGTTCATCATCGCGGAGCCGATCATGGCGACCCTGTTCCTCGGCGGAAAGTTCAGTCTCCAGGATGTCGAAATGGCGGCCGTGAGCCTCCAGGCCTACGCCCTGGGACTGCCCGGACTGATCGGGATCAAGACGCTGGTGCCTTCGTTCTTCGCCCGCCAGGACATGAAGACGCCGGTCAAAGTGGCGGTGGCGGCGCTGGCCTGCAAGTTCGCGGTGACGCTGCCGTTGCTCTGGTACTGGGTGGCGCAGGATCTGCACGCGCCCCACGCGGTGCTGGCGGGCGGCACGGCGCTTGGCGCGACGATCAATGCGGCGGTCCTGTGGCTGCTGTTCAGGCGCCAGGATCCCGAGGGCAAGCGGGGCGCGATGTTCAAGCCGCTGCTCAGGATCGCGGTCGCGGTGGGCCTGCTGTCGATGCTGCTGATCGAATTCGCGCCGGCGCCGGCGCTCTGGCCGGAGGTTTCGCGAATCGTCCGGGTGCTGTGGATACTGGCATGCGTGGGCGGCGCGGCGGCGGCCTATTTCCTCTGCCTGTTCCTGACCGGCCACCGCTGGCGCGACACCGGATAGACTCGCAAGCGATGCTTCTCCTACGCCGAATTTCCCGCTTGCCGGCCTCCATCGACCGCGGATGCGCCGTTACCATCGGCGGTTTCGACGGCATGCACGTCGGTCACCAGGAGGTCCTGAACCGGGTCCTCACGGCTGCCCGCGAACGCAATCTGGCGTCGGTCGTGTTCAGTTTCGAGCCGTCTCCGAAGGAATTCATGGCCCGGGGAGCGCCGCCGCCCCGACTGATGACGCTGCGCGAAAAATGCGCCGCGCTCAACGCCGCCGGTGTCGACGCCTTCTATTGCCCGCCGTTCAACGACGCGATCCGCACGCTTTCGCCCGAGGATTTCATGCGCAAGCTGCTGGCCGGACTGCTCAAGGCGCGGCACGTGATCCAGGGCCCGGACTTCCGTTTCGGCTACAGGCGCAGCGGCGGCATGGACGAACTCGCGGCGGGGGGAAGGAGTCTCGGCTTCAGCGTGGAGCAGGCCCCGCGCGTGAGCGTCGACGGCGAGCGCGTTTCCAGCACCGGCGTGCGGCGGGCGCTGGCGGCCTCGGACCTGGAGCTGGCCGCGAGGCTCCTGGGCCGCCGCTACGGCATGGGCGGGCGCGTCATTCACGGCTTGAAGATCGGCGCCGCAAAGCTGGGCTATCCTACGGCCAACATTGCCCTGAAAGGCCGCGTCAGTCCCATTGACGGGATCTTCGCCGTGCGCGTCCACGGGGTGGAGGCCGAGCCGCTGGCGGGCGTGGCCAGCATCGGTTACCGGCCCACGGTGGGCGGCACGGAGAAGATCCTGGAGGCGCATATCTTCGATTTCAACGGCGATCTGTACGGGCGATTCCTGGACATCGAGCCGGTTGCGAAGCTGCGCGACGAAGTGCACTTCAGTAACCTCGAGGAACTACGCGTGCAGATGGATCGCGACGCCGTCCAGGCCCGCGAACTCTTGCGCGCGGCTTAGTCCTTGGTCACACTTCCGTCCCAAGCACACTTCGCACCGACATGCCCGATTACCGCGACACCCTGAACCTGCCGCGTACGGCTTTTCCGATGCGCGCCAACCTGGCGCGCCGCGAGCCGGAAATGCTGCGCGAGTGGGAGAGCAGCGGGCGCTACGGGCGCATCCGCGAGCACATGGCCGGGCGCGAGAAGTTCACGCTGCTCGACGGACCGCCCTACGCCAACGGGTCGATCCACATCGGCCACGCCTACAACAAGGTGCTCAAGGACCTCATCGTGAAGTCGAAGATTCTCGACGGCTACGACGCGCCCTACGTTCCGGGGTGGGATTGCCACGGCCTGCCGATCGAAGTGCGCGTCGAGCGCGAGCTGGGGCACGAGGCCGCCGCGCTGGACGGCGCGGCCTTCCGCGAAGCCTGCCGGCGCTATGCGGCCAGCCAGGTCGAAGGCCAGCGCGAGGACTTCCGGCGGCTCGGCGTGCTGGGCGAGTGGGAGCGGCCGTACCTGACCATGGCGGCCCGCTACGAGGCAAACCAGATCCGGGCGTTCGCGGAGATCTTCGCCCGCGGGCACGTCTATCGCGGCCAGAAGCCGGTCCACTGGTGCCTGGACTGCGGGTCGGCCCTGGCGGAAGCGGAAGTCGAATACGAAGACAAGACCTCGATCGCCGTCGACGTGCGCTTCCCGGCCGACGATCCAGCCGATTTCCTGTCCCGCGTCCCGGGCGTGGAAGCAGACGATGCGCCGCTGGGCATCCCGATCTGGACCACCACGCCATGGACCCTGCCGGCCAACCGCGCTGTGGTGCTGAGCGACACGTTCGACTACGTGCTCATGGAAGCCGAGATCGACGGGCGCACCGAGCGCCTGGTGCTGGCGCGCGGTCTCGCCGACGATGCGCTGCAGCGTTACGGCGCGACGGGCGCGCGCGAACTGGCGTCGCTGAAAGGCGCGCAACTCGCCGGCGTAAACCTGCGTCATCCCTTTTACGATCGCCTGGCGCCCGTGCTGATCGCCGATTACGTCACGCTGGAGGCCGGCACCGGCGCCGTGCACACCGCGCCTGCGCACGGGCTGGACGACTTTGCGACCGGCCGCAAGGCGGGATTGCCGGCAGACAATCCGCTGGGTATCGACGGCCACTTCCGGAAGGACACCGGCCTGGTGGGCGGGCTGCACGTCGAGGAGGCCGACAAGCGGATTCCCGACCTGCTGGCGGAGCGCGGCATGCTGCTTTGCCGGGAGAGCTACCGGCACAGCTATCCGCACTGCTGGCGGCACCACCGGCCGCTCCTGTTTACGTCCACGCCGCAGTGGTTCGTGGGGCTGGACCGCGAGGGTCTGCGCGAGCAGGCCGCCGGCGCCATCGGCGCGGTGGACTGGTATCCCGGCTGGGCCGAACAGCGCATCGCGAGAATGGTCGAGACGCGCCCGGACTGGTGCATTTCGCGCAGCCGCGCCTGGGGCGTGCCGCTGCCGCTTTTGGTGGATCGGGAAAGCGGCGAGCCGCACCCGGAGTCGGCGCGGCTGATGGCACAGATCGCCGAACGCATGGACGAGAAGGGCATCGAGGCGTGGTTTGCGCTGGACCCGGCCGAACTGCTTGGAGACGAGGCGCAGCGCTACCGCAAGGTGACGGACGTGATGGACGTGTGGATGGACTCCGGCCTCGTGCATCGCTGCGTGGGCGCCGAGCACCCGGAGATCGACAACCCCGCCGACCTTTACGTGGAAGGCTCGGACCAGCACCGCGGCTGGTTCCAGTCGTCCCTGCTGACCTCGGTGGCCATCGACGGCCGCGCGCCGTACCGCGCGGTGTTGACGCACGGCTTCGCGGTGGACGAGCAGGGGCGCAAGCAGTCGAAGTCGCTCGGCAACGTCGTGGACCCTCGCGACGTGGTCGACAAGCTGGGCGCGGACGTGCTCAGGCTGTGGGTCATGACCACCGACTACCGGCGCGAAATGAGCATTTCTCCGGACATCCTCACGCGCGTATCCGACGCTTATCGCCGTCTGCGAAACACGGCCCGGTTCCTGCTCGGCAACCTCAGCGATTTCGACCCCGAACGGCATGCGGTGGCGCCCGAAGACGCCGTGGACCTGGATCTCTGGGCATTGCGGCGGACCCACGAACTCAACGATGCGGTCTGGAAGCACTACCGCAACTACGAGTTCCACCCGATATTCCAGCAGGTGCACAATTTCTGTGTCGTGGACATGGGCAATTTCTACCTGGACGTGATCAAGGACCGCCTCTACACGATGCCGGCGGACAGCCACGGCAGGCGCTCAGCGCAGACCACGCTGTGGCATGTCGGCGAATGCCTGGCGCGCTGGCTGGCCCCGGTGCTGAGCTTCACGATCGAGGAGTTCTGGAAGGAATTTCCCGGCGACCGTCCGGAATCGGTATTCATGTGCGCGCCGCACGAACTGCCGGACCTGCCCGAATGCCGGGCCGACTGGGACACGCTGCGCGAAGCGCGCACGCAGGTGCTGGGCGTGATGGAGGAATCGCGCAAGGCCGGAGAAGTGGGCTCGTCGCTGGAGGCTGAGCTTGTCGTGCCCGCCGATGAGGCCACGCTGAACGCGTTGAAGCAGCTGGGCGACGAGTTGCGCTTCGTGTTTATTTCCGCGGCGGTTGATCTGGAGCCTGGCGAGACGGGCCAAGCGCCCGTTTGCCGGGCGAGCGCGCACCCGAAATGCGAACGCTGCTGGCACCGTTTGCCGGTGCGCCCGGACGGCGATGAACATGCGGGTTTGTGCGACCGTTGCGTTTTGAACGTCGAAGGCGATGGCGAGGCGCGGGTCTGGGCATGAAGGCGCCGCGTTTCAGTGTGTTGCTTTCGGTGTCCGCCGGCGTGGCGGTCTTGGACCAGATCGTGAAGTGGATTGTCGCCGCGCGCCTGGACGAGTTGCAGCGCATCGTGGTGATGCCGTTCTTCGACCTCGTGCGCTGGCACAACACCGGCGCCGCCTTCGGCCTGTTGTCCGGCGCGTCGGGTTGGCAGAACTGGCTGTTCCTGGTGCTTGGACTGGTGCTGGTGGCGTTCCTGGGATCGATGATGCGCGGCGCCTCAAAGGACGGAGACGCGCTCTGGGGACTGGGGCTGGCGCTGATGACCGGCGGAGCGGTGGGCAATCTGATCGACCGCGTTGCGCGCGGCTACGTCCTGGACTTCATCTCGTTGCACTACGGCGGCTGGCGCTTCCCGGCCTTCAACGTCGCCGACTCGGCGATCACCGTGGGCGTATCCCTGGTGCTCCTATACCTCATCCGACAAACTCGCACCACCTCCAATTAGGGCCAGCAGGCGTCCGTGCTGTCTTCGCCATCGGCGCTTTGGGATGCGCGCCGGCCGGTGGAATCGACGGACATTACGCGACACTGCGTGTCCCCGGCTTGCGGGCCCTCCGGATCAGCGACTGCCTCTACGGCGAAGCCGTCGGACAAATCGCCCTCAGGCGCCCGCAAGCGAAGTTCATAGTAGCCGCGCTCGGTGCCGGCGACGCCCAGTCCCGCGGGCGGAGGCGCCGCCAGTTCGCCCGCGCGTGCATAGCGTCCGTTTTCGAAATAGAAGCGCTCCTGCAGGACCGCCACTCGCACCAGGGCATCGGTGGCGTCCAGCCGCCGCGCGCGCTCAAGCTGTTTGATCCACAGGGGCGTGGCTGCCGCCGCCAGCAAGGCGAGGATGGCCAGCGTCACCAGCAGTTCCGTCAAACTGAACCCCCGGGCGTGTCTCATTTCACGCCCTCGCGCCAATAGCGGCGGACCGGCGGTTCCGCGGCATCCTCCGGGCAGTCTTCTTCGGCACGGCAAACTTCGACATCATCTGGCAGTTCCGCGTCCGGCTCCCCGCGCGCCAGCAGCATGAAGCCCACCACGACCGGCGCCCGCGCCCGCGGCCCGGCAGTCCCCAACGCGCCGATCTCGAAGTGCAGCGCACGTTTCGGCGTCTCCGCTTCTTCAAATCCGGCCGGAGGAGCGGTCGTTTCCACATGGCGCACGGTCCACTCCACGCAGCGGGAAGCGATTCGGCAGTAACGGCCGCTCTGCGGCGCATCCAGCCGGAAACGCTCGGCGGACAGCGCCATTCCGACGCCGGTTTCCGCCAGCCGGACCGCCTCGGCGTATTCCCGTGCATTGCGGACCTGCAGCCACTGCAGCGCAACGTCGCCCTTGCCGGCCACGGCCAGCAGCGACAGCGCCGCAAGCACCATGAGCACGACGGCCAGCACGACCCCGCTCTCGGCCCCTTCAATCTCGACGCGCATTCGCCACCACTTCGCTCGCGCTTACCAGCAGGCGGCGCCTTGCATCGTCGAAACTGCGCGCCGCGCGATCCGCGTAGGTGTAGGTCCTGCCGTCCACATGCCCGGTCTCGGGGCTGTCGTGGCGCAGCAGCAGCCAGAACCGGACTGCCACGACGCGCGCACCGGACGGCGCGGACGCCGAAGGATCGACCACCCGGTCCGCCACCCCGTCGCGGTTGCTATCGAGCGCCAGGCGAACCTGAAAGTCCTCCACGCCCGCCAGGATCTCCTCGTCGCGGAGCAGCCCGCCCCTGACCTGCGTCTTGCGCCGCAGCGACGGCTCCCCCGAGTCGTGACTCGACCGGGCGGAAACATACCAGGCGTGCACGACGAGATCGCGGATCTCGGTTTCGCCCTCCAGGGAAGGCGGCGAACCGGCGGAGAACACGATTCCTTCGCCGCGCGACGAATGAACCTGCAGCCTCCTCGAATCCACGCCGGCAGTGGTCTGGCCCGCCCGGCGAATTTCCAGCACGTCGGTTTCCGGCTGGCGGCGGTTCCGGTACGGGGAGCAGGGCAGGCGCCATGCATCGGGGGCGGCCACGTATTCCTTAAACCGGAAGGCCCAGTCGCTTGCGTCCGTCCCTCCGCAGCGCACCGACGCGCCTGCCGACAGGCGCAGCGCCGCGGCGTCCGAATTGAGTCCCCAGAATCCGGCCGAACGGATGTCGGCGCGCAGCAGATCCAGCGCGAAACGCGCTTTCTCCTCAAGACTGTGCAGATTGTCCGCCGCCCGGGCGGATTGGCGCATGGACTGCGCTGAGCCGAAGACCCCCAGCAGCAACAGGCTTGAGACGGCGAGCGACACGAGCAGTTCGGCCAGGCTGCCACCCCGCTGGCCTTGCCGGCCGGGGTCTAACGGCCGACCCAAAGCACCAGCCGGCCGGCGTCGTCGGCGCCCGCGGGCCAGCGCATTTCGACCCGATATGCCGGCGGCGCGCCGCCCAGCGCCGTCACCTCGCATTGCAGGCCCGGCAGGGCGGACGCCGCCTGCCGTTGCCACGCTCCCAATTCTTCCCCGCCTGCTGCCGACGGGTTGGCGCCGATCCGGGCAACGAGGTCCTGCGCCAGCATTTCGGCGAGAAAGTAACTGTGCGCGGCGCGGCTTTCCTTCAACCGCTCGGTAATCAGCGCACCGGCCCCGAGCAGGCCCAGGCTGAAGATGGCGACCGCGATCAGGCACTCGACCAGACTGAAGCCGCTTGCCGGCTCAGCCGGGCGGGCAGGCAAGAGGGTCGCCATCGCTGGCGGTATCGGCAAGCCGCGGCCTGCCGATATTGTTGATGACGATCGCGCGCGCCGCGCTGCTTCCGCGCCGGTCGCAAACGATCAGCGTGCCGTTGGTGGAGCGCCCGCGGAACGGCCGGAACACGAACCGGGTGCGATTCGAGCGAATGGACAATCCGGCCTGGCCTCGCGATCGGTAGAGGATCGAACCCGGCGGCGGCGCGGGCGCCGTCGAACCCGTTGGGCCGTCGTGGACAATCCAGCCGGCGTCCCAATCCTCCGCGGCCCCGCATCGCCGTCCGTCCGGACTGGGACACACAGTCGTGTCCCGGCCGTTCTCGGCGGCCGTGCGGCGCGCGAAGTGCAGGCTGCGGATCAATCCGTTGATCGTTGTGCTCCGCTGCAGATTGAGCATTCCGGTAGCGATAACGGGCTGGGCCAGGAGGACAGCAATGGAGCTGACAGTCAGAGCGATCAGAAGTTCCAAAAGCGAAAAGCCACGCATCATGCGATCCCTTGCAAGCGCCGATCCCGCGGGCGCAAAAGGGAAAATACGCGCCTCACGCAGGCCGCTGAAGACGCCAATTGCGCGCGTTCGCCGACAAATCCCCAAAACGGGGTTTGCGATACAATCCGGCCTTTCTGGAGCGGCGAAAGGCGCTCGCGCACGGGGAAATGCGCGAAAGCGGCTGGCGCTGGACCACCCGGCCGGAATAGCTCAGCTGGTAGAGCAACGCATTCGTAATGCGTAGGTCGTCAGTTCGAATCTGACTTCCGGCACCACACAAGAATCGCATGCGACTCATTATTGGAATTTCGGGCGCCAGCGGCGTGATCTACGGCATCCGGCTGCTGGAAGCGCTGCGCGAAGCCCCGGAGGTGGAGACTCACCTCATTGTCAGCAATGGGGGCAAGGTCAATATTGCGCTGGAGACCGACTGGAAGGTCCGCGACGTGGAGGCGCTGGCGGACGTCGTGTATTCCGACAGCGACGTGGCGGCCACGATCGCCAGCGGTTCGTTCCGGACCGGCGGGATGATCGTGGCCCCCTGCTCGATGAAGACGCTGGGCGCCATCGTGAATTCCTACGCGGCCAACCTCCTGGTGCGCGCGGCCGACGTCACGCTGAAGGAGGGCCGGAAGCTGGTGCTGGCGCCCCGCGAGACGCCGCTTCACGCCGGCCACCTGCGGCTGATGCATGAAGCGGCGCTGATGGGCGCGGTGGTGGCGCCGCCGGTCCCGGGTTTCTACGCCAAGCCCGCCAGCGTGGAAGACATCGTCAACCACACCGTCGGCAGGCTGATGGACCTGTTCGGCCTGGAAACGGACCTCGTGCGCCGCTGGCCGGGCGGGAAGGAAGCCGCGAAGAACTAGGTGGTAGGCGGGCGCCTCGCGCAGGTGGTCCAGTGACGGATGCGCCAGTCGCCGTCCATTTTCTCGGCCACCAGCGTGCCCATGCCTTGCTTGGTGCGCCGCTGCCCGTCCCGTTCGGCGGATGCCGTGAATACGAACACGCCGTAGGAAAGGTCGCCGTTGCCGAACGCGTGCACCAGTTCCGCCTTGTATTCCATGTCCTTCAGCACTCCCAGTTCAAGGCTCAAGTGGTTCTTGTCATAGTCCGCCCAGCCGTAGTTGGGATAGCTGGATTCGACGCTCAGAAACGCCTCGTCCGTGCGCATGCAGGCCTCGACTTCGGAAAGCTCCGCGGCCTCGACGCCCTTCGCGTAACGGTCCAGCAATTCCTGCAGTTCGCGTTCCACTCCGCTCAGGGATTCCGCGGGGCCGAGCACGGGCATGTCGGACAAGGGGCGCGTCACCCATGCCGGCATTTGTCTTCCACCTGGTGCGGCCATGACGATGTCTCCTGTTGTTCGTGAACCGGTATCAACTTTACCGCAGACTCGGCGTACCGGCTAGAATTGCGCGCCATGAACGAGCGGAAGACGGCCATCGTAACGGGATCGGCCACGGGTGTCGGCGCGGCCGCGGCGGAGTTGCTGTCGGAACGCGGCTGCAACGTCGTCGTGAACTACACGCGCAGCGAGAAAGAGGCGCACGAGACCGCCGCGCGCTGCGAGGCTGCAGGCGCCGAAACGCGGGTCGTGCAGGCCGACGTTTCCGAGGACGACGACTGCCTGAAGCTGGCGGCGGCGGCCATGGATGCCTGGGGGCGGATCGACTACCTGGTCAACAACGCCGGGCGGACCAAGTTCAACCCGTTCGCCAATCTTCACGGCATCGACAAGCAGGACTTCCTCGACATCTACGCGGTCAACGTCGTGGGCACCTACCAGATGATCCGCGCCGTGGAGCCGCACATGCGGGCGCTGGGCAGCGGCGCCGTGGTCAACAACTCTTCGATCGGAGGCGTGACGGGCATTGCGTCCTCGATCCCCTACGCCGCGTCCAAGGCCGCCCTTAACCTGATGACCAAGTCGCTGGCGCACGTGCTGGGGCCCGAAATCCGCATCAACAGCGTCGCGCCCGGCATGATCCAGACGCGTTGGCTGCAGGGCGGCATGGGCGACGAGGCCTACCAGGCGATGCTCGACATGGCCAGTCAGGCGCTTCCGCTGAAGCAGGTCGCCGAGCCGCGCCACGTCGCCGAGGTCCTTGTCTGGTTCCTGGAAGGCGCCCCGCTGGTTACCGGCGAGACACTGATTGCCGACAGCGGCGTGCATATAGGCCAGTTGCCGCCCCTGGCCAGCGGCGACTCCGACTAGCAGGCAAGACAACCTCAACGCGGTGGCTGAAGGCGCGGATTCAAGCGCAAGTCTGGCGCAACTCAAGGCGCGGCTGAAGCTGCCGGCGTTCGCCGCGCCCATGTTCCTCGTGTCGGGGCCCGATCTCGTGATCGAGGCCTGCCGGGGCGGCCTGATCGGCGCATTCCCCTCGCTCAACGCCCGTCCTCTCGAGACGCTGGAGGACTGGCTGAAGCGGATTTCGACGACGCTGGATGAAGAAGAGCGGGCCAGTCCCGGCACGACCGCTCCCTGGGCCGTGAACCTGATCGTTCATCGCACCAACAAGCGGCTGGCCGCCGACCTCGACCTCACGGTCAAATACCAGGCCCCGATGGTCATCAGCTCGCTGGGCAGCCCCAGGCTGGTGCGCGAGGAAGTGCATTCTTACGGCGGCTTGCTCTACTGCGACGTCAACAGCCTGTTCTACGCGCACAAGGCGGCCGACGCGGGCGTCGACGGCCTGATCCTGGTGGCCGCCGGCGCCGGCGGACATACGGGCATGATCACGCCGTTCGCGTTCGTGGCCGAGGTGCGCAAGTTCTTCGACGGCGCCATCGTGCTGGCCGGAGGAATCTCCTCGGGCGCCGACATTGCCGCGGCAATCGCGATGGGCGCGGATTTCGCCTACGTCGGAACCCGGTTCATCGCCGCGCGCGAAAGCCTGGCTTCGGACGGCTACAAGCAGATGCTCGTGGACAGCGGCGCCGACGACCTGGTGCTGACTCCCTACTTCACCGGCGTGCCGGCCAATTTCCTCAAGGCGAGCGTCGAGAAGGCCGGAATCGACCCGGAAGATCTGGGCAAGGCCAATCCGGAAATCCAGTTCAATAACGAGGAGAAGCGCGCAAATGCCTGGCGCGACATCTGGTCGGCGGGGCAGGGCGTGGGCTCGGTCGAGAGCGTTCTCACCACCGCCGAACTCGTCGCCGAACTCGAAGACGGCTACCGCGAGGCGGTGGACAGGTTACGGGCCACTGCCGCCGGGGCTTGTTCCGCGATGTAGTGGGTACGCCTTACGCGCCGAGAATTGCGAGGATTTCGTCGCTCCTGGCAATCCGTTCCCGGTAATAGGGGCGTGCCGCCTCGTCCAACTCTCGCCCGTACGAATCCACGCCGGCTTCCAGCGCCTTCGCCGTGCGGTCGCGCCGTTCGCGCACCATGTCCGCTGCCGTTTCGCCCTTGTGGTTGGTGGCGTCCAGGTCCAGATCGCGATCGACAAACAGGGACACGACATCGGCGTATCCGTAATTCGCCGCCCAATGCAGCATGTTCCAGCCGTTTTCGTCCGATTGCCGGGGATCCAGGCCGCGATCGAGAAATTCAGCGATCAAGGCGGGATCGTCAAGCAGCACAACGCTGCGGCCCAGAGCGTAGCGTTGGCTTGTGTTCGCTCCCGGGTCCGCGCCCGCTTCAAGTACGGCGCGAACGCAGCCGCCGTTCTCAAGCCGGTACGATCGGGCGATCGCCACGTACAGCGGTGATGCGCCGTCCGGGTCCGGCCGGTCCAGCGCCTCCGGATCGCCGGCCAATGCGGCAAGGAATTCGTCGCATCTGCCCAGGCCCACCAGGTCCCGCGTCGTTGGCTGCGCGCCATTGGCCAGGGCAAATTCGATCTGCTCGTCTTGCCGGTAATTCGGGCTGTTGAGGATCATCGACAGGGGTGTCTGGCCGTTCTCGAGCGGATCGGACATCAGGCCCGGAAAGGCTTCCATCGCCGACTCGAGGTCCTCGGTGCTCCGGGTCATGACGAAATGACGGCGAAACGAGTCTTCCTCCAGGAGTTGCAGCGAAACCTCCAGCGTGGATCGCCCTTCGATCAGGGCCTCGAGATATTGCACGTAGATTTCTCTCGGCTGCGGACTGACGATCCGGTCCTGCTCCTCGCCCTTGTTGAAGAACAGGATGTGCGGCACGCCGTTTACGCCGAGCCGCTGATAGATTTCCGGATCCTCGTCGATGTCCAGCTTGAAGACTTTCGCGCGCCCCGCCATTTCCGGGTACAGGCTCATTATGATCGGGTCCACGACCTTGCAGGGCACACACCAGGTCGCGGTGAAATCGACCAGCACCGGAATGTCCGACCGAAGGACCTCCTCATCGAAGGTTTCCGTGGTGACGTAGGTAACCACGGGACCCGGATCGGCGGATTGCGGATCGGCGGATTGCGGATCGACCGCAGTATCCATTTCCCCGCCCCCGCAGGCAGCCATGAAAAGCGGCAGGGCAAAGATCAGACTGTAGATTCGGTTCATTTCCTTATTCCTGGACCGTGTCTCGGGACTCGATACTACCCCGTGGGCCAGCGGGTGTGATGCAGGTCGATCACGTAGTCGTGCGTGTGGCGCAGCGGCTCGTGGCGGTGCGGATGACTGTGCGGCTCCTCGCCTTCGCCTCCCTCGTGAGCATGCTGGTGATGACGATCGTGGAAGTGCTTGTGGGTGTGCTCCACCGCCTCATGCTCGTGCAGGATTTCCTCGTGGTCCTGGCGCGGCCACAGCCGCGCGCCCGCCAGCGCCAGCGCGATGCAGATCAGTCCCAGGATAAGGCCGGCTGTCGATAGCCCCAGCGTGGTACCCAGCCAACCCGCCAGGGGATAGCCGACCAGCCACGCGCTATGGGAAAGAGAGAAGTGCGCGGAGAAATACGCCGGCAGGTCGGCCGGGCTGGAAGACCGGTTGATGACCCTTCCCGAAGGCGTATAGACCCAGGAACCGCCGGCGCCCATGATCGTCCACATCACCAGCACCGGGACCAGGCCGGGCGAAAGAATCATGAACAGCGCCGCGAATCCGGCCAGCAGCGCGCCGCGCGACATCAGCTGGCGGCTCTTGATGCGGCGCAGGATCAGCGGGGTGGTGAGGGCCGCGGCCATCGATCCGGCGCCGTAGGCCAGCATGGTCACGGCCACCAGGTAGTCGGCGCCGCCGAGTTCGGTGCGCACGTAATCGACGTTGTTCACCAGCACCGCGCCGCTGACCATGGCGGCGCCGAAGTAGAGCACCAGCAGCGCGCGCAGCCGCGGCGTGGCCATGTACGAACGCACGCCGAAGGTCACGTCGTCCAGCACTTTACCCGTGCGCTCGACTGGGGCGATCTTCGGCAGGCGGGTCACGACGATCAGCAGCGCCGAAATCAGGAAAGCGGCTGAATTCAGTTCGAACAGCAGCTCGAACCCGCTGCCGGCGGCCATGAGCACAATGGCGAGCATCATGCTGCCGACCGTTTCCAGATCGTAGGCCAGGCGGGTCCAGGAAAGCGCCCGCGTGTAGGTGGCCTGGTCCGGCAGCACGGTCGGAATGATCGCCTGGAACACCGGCTTGAACGCCGCCGACAGCGCCTGCACCGCGAAGATCAGCACGTAGATCTGCCATTCAGTGGTCACGAACGGCAGCAGCAGCACCAGCCCCGCCCGCAGCACGTCGCTGGTTACGAGGATGCCCTTGCGCGAGGTCCGATGCGCCAGCCCGCCGCAGATCGGCGCCAGGAACACGTAGGCGACCATCTTGATCGAAAGGGCCGTGGCCAGCACCGGCGCCGCCTGGCCGCCGGTCAGCCGGTAGGCCAGCAGTTGCAGGCCCACGGTACTCAGGCCCGTTCCGACCAGCGCGATGACCTGGGCCGCGAACAGCCGCCGGAAACCCGCGTAGCGGAACGGGTTGTCCCGCATCGGGAGGGATTCCTTACTCATCCCGCCCTCCGTAGAGGCGGCGCAGTTCCGTCTTCAGAAGCTTGCCCTGCGGACTGATCGGCAGCTCGTTCACGATCTTCACCTGCCTGGGAATCTTATAGCGGGCCAGGTGGTTCCGGCATTGCTCCAGCACCTCCTCTTCGGTCACCCGCATGCCCTTGCGCGGCAGCACCAGCGCCATGCCCACTTCGCCCCATTTCGGATCGGGCACGCCGATCACGCCCACCATGCTGACCGCCGGCATCCGTACGACCACGTTCTCGATCTCCACCGGGTAGATGTTCTCGCCGCCGGATATGAACATGTCCTTGAGCCGGTCCACGATCGTGAGAATGCCTTCTTCGTCCATGCGGGCCGCGTCGCCGGTGCGGAACCAGCCGTTCACCCGCGACGCGGCCGTGAGTTCCGGGTCGCGCCAGTATCCGGGCGTAACGCCCGGGCCCCGCAATTGGATCTCGCCCACCTCGCCGCGCGGCAGCTCACGGCCTTCGCCGTCCCCGACCTGCACCTGCACGTGCATCATCGCGTGGCCCGCCGAGCCCAGCATTTCGCGGGCGCGGTGCGGCGGGGTCATCGTTACGCTGAAACACTCCGTCAGCCCGTAGGATTGCGCCAGGGCCACGCCCTTGGCTTCCCAGGTGCGCAGCAGTTGCATGGACGCGGGGGCGCTGCCAACGCCCAGGCAAGCCAGCGCCGGGAATTCCGCGCTTTCGAATTCCGGCAGCTCGCTCATCATCAGGTAATGCGTGGGCACGCCGATGCAGTGGGTAATGCCCATTTCGGCGTCCGTCAGGTAGCCGAGGCACTTGCGTGCGTCCCAGCGTGGCATGACGTTCACACAGCCGCCGTAGTGGAACAGCGACGTGCCCGCCGCGTTCAATCCGGCCGTATGGAACATCGGGGCGTACGTGAGGCTTACCGAATCCCGCGACAGGCCCGCGTGCAGTGCGCCGCACAGCACGGTGTTGCGGACCATGCGGTAGTTGTACATGACCCCCTTGGGCCTTCCGGTGGTGCCGGAGGTGTACAGCAGGCAGTTCAGGTCGTCGCCGCTGAGCTGCGGCATGACCGCTTCCGGCTCGTGACCGGCAATCAGCCGCTCGTGGTCCGAGCCGCGGCCCTCGCGGCGGATAAGCAGCGCCCCCTCATTCCAGCCCTCGGCCAGCGGCGCGTATTCCTCGTCGCAGAACACGGCCTTCGGCTCGCCGTGCGAAAGAAGCTCCGCGATCTCCACCGGGTGCAGCCGCCAGTTCAGCGGCATGAACAGCGCGCCCAGTTTCCAGCAGGCGAACATGAGTTCGTAGAAGTCGGTGCTGTTGGCGGCGATGATGGCCACCCGGTCGCCCTTTCCGACGCCGTGCCCGGCAGCCAGCCCCGTGGCCAGGCGCGTGCTTCGTTCGTTGAACTCGTCGTAGGTGAATCGACGGCCCGTGCCGAGATCCACGCAGGCGAGGGAGTCGGCGTTGTAGCGGGCGTGGTAGGCCAGCCAGTCGTAGACCCTGTCGCTGCTCAATTGGCGCTCCGCATGCGCTGGCCGGTCCCTGCCCGTGGAAAGAAACCGTAAATTGCATTAGGCTGCGCGTTTACGCAAGTGCCGGCGGGAGGTTTGTTCATGGCATACGAGGATTTTCGGGCATTTCTTGATCTGCTGGAGGAGCGCGACGACCTGCGCCGCATCAAGGAACCGCTTTCGGTGGGGCTGAACGAGTCCGATCTGCAGCCGCTTATGGCGCTTCTGCACAGCGGCCCCAATCGTGCCCTGATCCTGGAGAACCTGACCGGCTACAACACGCCGGACGTGCCCGTCGCGTTCAATCCGTACGGCTCGCGCGAGCGCACCGCGCTGTGCATCGACGAGGAGGACGTGCTCGAAGCCAAGCGCAAGCTGGCGCGCGTGCTAGCCGACCCAGCAAGCTGGCACAAGCCGGTGATGGTCGATCGGGATGACGCTCCGTGCAAGGAGGTCGTGATTCCCGAAAACGAGGTGTCCCTGGGCAAGCAGATTCCGCACGTCTGGTTCGGAAAGGAGGGGCCTGGCTACATCACCAACGGCATCGCGATCACCAAGGACCCCGAAACCGGCGCCCGCAACGTGGGCTGGTACCGCCATACCCAGCTCTGGAACGCCCAGCATCCGGCCGGCGGCGAGTATTCGCAGCACAACCAGGACCGCTGCCTGGCGGTGTTCGTCTATTGGAACCCGCCGATGAATCACGGCGGCCTACACCTGGCCAAGGCCATTGCCGCGGGCAAGACCCTGGAAATCGCGATTGCCTGCAACTGCGACCCGGCGCTGCACCTCGCGTCCGCCACCGGCCTGCCGTTCGGCCAGGACGAGTACGACTTCGCCGGCGGCCTGCGCGGCGCGCCGCTCGATCTCGTGAAATGCGACACGGTGGACATCGAAGTTCCCGCCACCGCCGAATACGTGCTGGAGGGCGAGTTCCTGCCCGGCCAGCAGGAGCAGATCGGCTGGCACTCCAACCCGCTGGGCTACTACGACGCGGTGCAGGTGTTTCCGCTGATGCAGGTCAACCACATCACCCACCGCAAGAACCCGATCTGGCACTCGACGATGGAGATGGTGCCTCCGTTCGATCACAACTACCTGGCGCTGCTGCCGGTGGAGGGCGAAGTCCTGAGCGACCTGGGGCGCAAGATTCCCGAGGTCAAGGACGTGGTCGTCACGCCCAACATGACCTATATCGTGCAGCTCGCCGTGGACGGCGCCACCAAGCCGCATCCGGAGTTCGGCAAGTACGTGCTGCACGCCGTCTGGGGCGCGGCCGGCCGCTGGGGACGCACGGCCAAGCTGGTGATTGTGGTGGGACCGGACGTCAATCCCTACGACCTGGCTTCGGTGGAGTGGGCGATCATGACGCGGGTGCAGCCCGTATCGGACATCATCATGAATCCGTCCGGCCAGGCTTTCGTGCTGGACCCCTCGGCGCCTAAGTCGGCCCAGGGCGTGCCGGTGCAGTCCGAGCAGATGGGCATCGACGCCACGGTGAAGATTCCCGAGCGCTTTACCGAGTACCCGGAAGTCAGCCAGGCCGATCCCGCGGACGTGGCGGCGCTGGCCAAGCGCCTGGGCGACGCGCTGGATTAGGGCCAGCGGGTTCCAGCATGGCGGAGCCGGTCGACCTCTCGAAACTTCCGCGGCTGACCAGCCGCGACGCAGTCGGCGGCGAACTGGTCTCGGTGGACGCCGAGGCGGGCGTCGTAACCGCGTGCTACCGGCCACCGCGGGAGTTTGCCAACCCGATCGGTTCGCTGCAGGGCGGCTATGCGCTCGCGATGCTCGACGACGTGAGCGGCTCAACGACCTGGTTCGGTGGCGGCGGGCGCCCGTTCACGACGGCGCAGATTTCCGCCAACTTCCTCAAGGCCGTGCCGATGGGTGAACCGCTGCTGGGGGAGGGCCGGGTCGTGCACAACGGTCGCCGCCAGTCCGTGGTCGAGGCGGAGCTCAGGCGCGAGAAGGATGGCGCCGTGCTGGTCCGGGCCACGGTGACGAACGTATTCCTGGAATAGGGTGAGGCTAGCGCCCTTGAGTTGATGGGGAAGCCGGAAAAACCCGCCGCGCCCGCGGAAACGGTGCGCGAGGACGTGCGCCGGGCGCTGCGCGAGGACGTGGGCGCCGGCGACGTGTCGGCCGGGTTGCTGCCCGCGGATGCTCATGCCGCGGCGGTGGTCGTCGCGCGCGAGGAGTGCGTGCTGTGCGGTCGGGGCTGGTTCGACGAGGTGTTCCGCGCCTGCGACGAGCGGATCTCGATCCGCTGGCGGGTTGCCGAGGGCGGCACGACCACGGCGGACGAGCCCGTCTGCGAGCTGGAGGGACCGGTGCGAGGACTGCTGAGCGGCGAACGCTCGGCCCTGAACTTCCTGCAACTGCTGTCGGCCGTGGCGACCCAGGCGCGCGCCATGGTGGAGGCGCTGGAGGGCTTCCGCACGGTCCTGCTGGACACCCGCAAGACGCTGCCCGGCCTGCGCCAGGCGCAGAAATACGCGGTGCGCGTGGGCGGCGCAAGCAATCACCGCATGGGCCTGTACGACGCGGTCCTGCTCAAGGAGAACCACATTGCCGCCGCGGGAGGCGTGCGCCAGGCGCTCGAGGCGGCTCACGAGCGCGGCGGCGATCTGCCGGTCACTGTAGAAGTGCAGGACCTGGATGAGTTGGGCGAGGCGCTGGACGCCGGTGCGAGTTGGATAATGCTGGACAACTTCTCCGTGGATCAAATGGCCGAGGCCGTCGGGGAACGCGATCGCCGTGGATTGGAAGTGATACTGGAAGCTTCGGGCGGAATCGGGCCGGACAACGTCGCCGAAGTCGCCGCCTCCGGCGTTGACCGTATCTCCTGCGGCGCGTTGACCAAGAACGTCCGGGCCTGCGATTTCTCCATGCGGATCACGGCCTGACCCGGGACACACTGTATCGCCCGGCTACGGACGCCGGATTCCTATAAAATCGATCGCCAGTCCTGCGTCTTCAAGGTTTCCTGTATGTCCTGGTGGTTGTGGATCGTTTTCGGAGTGGTGCTGCTGGTGGCCGAGGTCACCGTGGACGCGGCGTTCTGGCTGCTTTTCATCGGATTGAGCGCCGTCCTGGTGGGCCTCCTTGGCTTGTTCGGCCTGACCGGCGACCTCGTGACGCAATGGCTGCTGTTCGGCGGTCTCTCGCTTGTGCTGCTTTATTTCTTCCGTGGCCGTTTGCGGGCCGCCGCGATGCGCCGCAAGGGCGCGTCCGTCGACGCGGTGGTCGGGGAAGACGCCATTGCCGTATCGTCCATTGCCGCGGGCGCCCACGGCAAGGCAATGCTGCGCGGCGCCGAGTGGGATGCCCGCAACGTCGGTTCCGCGGAAATACCCCAGGGCGCGCGAGTGCGCGTGGCGCGCGTTAACCAACTGGTTCTTGAACTGACGCAGGACTAGCTTCGGTTTACTGATTTTTCGAGCACGGATTTATGGAAACAACAACGATTTTCGGCCTGATCGTGGCCGGCGCCCTGGCCATTCTGATCATCGTGGTCATCGCCAAGACCGCTGTGGTGGTGCCGCAGCAGTCCGCCTATGTGGTGGAGACGCTCGGGCGCTACAGCAACACCATGCGGGCCGGATTCCACATTCTCGTGCCGTTCATTCAACGAGTGGCCTACAAGCACACGCTAAAGGAGCAGGCGGCCGATATTCCCGAGCAGATCTGCATTACCCGCGACAATGTGCAGGTGGGCGTGGACGGCGTTCTGTACCTTCAGGTTCTTGATGCCAAGGACGCCTCCTACGGCATTACCGACTACCTGTTCGCCATTTCGCAACTGGCCCAGACCACCCTGCGAAGCGAGGTCGGAAAACTCGATCTGGACCGCACGTTCGAGGAACGGGCCTCCATCAATTCATCGGTCGTTTCGGAACTGGACAAGGCCACCAGCGCCTGGGGCATCAAGGTTCTCCGATACGAGATCAAGAACATCAATCCGCCCAGGGACGTGCTCGCCGCAATGGAGAAGCAGATGCGCGCCGAGCGTGAGAAGCGCGCCGTGGTGCTGACGTCCGAGGGCGAGCGCGATGCGCAGATCAATAACGCCGAGGGCGACAAGCAGCGCGTCATCAAGGAGTCGGAGGCGGCCAAGCAGAAGCAGATCAACGAGGCCGAGGGAGAGGCGGAAGCGATCCTGGCGGTCGCCACCGCCACCGCTGAGGGTTTGCGGCGAGTGGCTGAGGCGGTCAATGCGGAGGGCGGCGAGAGCGCCATGCGCCTGCGCGTGGCCGAGCAGTACGTGGAGCAGTTCGGACGGCTGGGTCAGGAGGGCAATACGTTCATCGTGCCCGCCGACATGGGCAACATGGCCTCGATGTTCACGCTCGCAACCGCCATCCTCAAGGGCAGCGGCAAACAGCCCGAAAATTAGCCGTTTTTTAGAACATCATTCCGTGGCCGGCGCCTACCATGCTGGCCAGCATCGGAATCGAAAGAAGCGTGTTGGTGCGCGAGAACACGAAAGCCGTCCTGCGCGCCTTGTTGATTTCCTCGGCGCTGGCTTCCACCATGCCGAGCACCTTCTTCTGGTTGGGCCAGATGACCATCCAGACGTTGAACAGCATGATCGAGCCCAGCCAGGCGCCGACGCCGAGTGTCAGCCCGTACATGGCGTCCCCTCCGCCCGGCACCAGGCCGAGAGTAAACACGTTGATCGTGTTTTGCGTGTGCAGCAGGAAGGTAAACCCGGCCAGCCAGGTGACCAGCGCGGCCCAGCGGAACCACCACAGCGCGCGGGGCGCGACATAGCGGGTAATGGCTGCGCCACTCGGACCCTCGTCGTCCGAAGCCGCGTCCGAAAGTGCCTGGACCTGTACGAAATTGAAGTAGTAGAGCAGGCCGATCCAGGTAATGCCGGCAAACACGTGCAGCCAGATCAGGAAAGCATTGACTGCGTCGACCCCGCCCATCGAACTGCCGGTGCCGGCCGCGATGGCCATGATGATGAGCGAGAGTACGAGGCCGCCTACGAGCGTGCCTGTAAGGGTATTCAATGGGTTCATAACGTCCCCTCTACGTTAAATTCCGGAGCGCCGATTGTGCCACAAACGGTTTACCGGTAAATTTCCTCGACTCGGATTCTTGTCGAAAAGGGGCAGCGCATCGTGAGCAACATTCAACGCATTCTCGGGGCGTATTCCGTGGCCATGGCCGCCGTCGTCGGCGTGTTGTTCTTCATGACTCCCGTCTATGACGACGGCAGCACCGGCTATCCCACCTGGGTGGTCGTCAACTGGTTCATGGCCCCGGCCGTGCTGATCGCCCTGGCCGCGAGTTTCTCGTGGAAGCTGGGGCTCGGCAAGGGCGGAACAGGCGAAGGCGATCTCAGGCGTTCCATCGAAGTGAACGCGCTCTTCTACAGCGCGCTGGTGCTGGCCCTGTGGTATCTCTCGAACTGGTTCGGCGACATGGTCGGCCGGGAAGTGCCGCTGCTCTGGTCCTTCATCGATCCCCTTTACGTGGCCGTGACCGGCGCCTGCGGCGTGCGCCTCTGGCGCTCCGGTGGTTTCGGGTAACAACAAGAGCCTCGTAATCTGTCATAATGCGCCCGCGAACGCGCAGATTAGCCGCGCCATGTTTTCTCGCAGCAGGTGACTGAATCGGTCCTCCCCTGCATTTCCCCGCGCTGAACACCTGTCTCATCTCATTCCTGGACCGAGGAGTCCTACCCTCATGCCTTTTCAACCCCGCTCGACCCGCAGGTCTTCCGGCCGCGGGTCGAAACGCCGGCCGTCCGGCCGCAAGCAGCGCTTCGATGTCGTGTGCACCAACTGCGATACCGCAACCGTCGTCCCGTTTCGGCCCAAGCCAGGCCGGCCGGTGTACTGCCGTCCCTGCTTTGATGACATTCGTGCCGGCAAGTCCGCGGGCAATGACTCGCCTGCTGACGACTTGCCTGCCTCGATCCATCCATCCGCCGGCCAGGCCGCCGACGTCGCGACCGCATTTCCCGGCATCGAGCTGAAGCCCGCCAGCCGGGCGGCGATTGCCGCCATGGGTATCGTCGAGCCGACACCCATTCAGGAGCGGTGCATTCCCCAACTGCTGGCGGGCCGAGACGTGATCGGCCAGGCGCGCACCGGATCCGGCAAGACGCTGGCGTTTGCCGTGCCCATGGCGGAATGTTGCGATTCCTCCGTTCGCAAGGTGCAGGCACTGGTGCTCGCGCCCACCCGCGAATTGGCGATCCAGGTGGCTTCGGTTACCGAGGCGCTGGCTTCGGAGCAAGGGCTCAAGGTAACGCTGTTGTACGGCGGCCGGTCGGCGCGCGCGCAGCAGGCCCGGTTGCGCCGCGGCCCGCAGATCGTCATTGGAACGCCGGGCCGCACGCTGGACCATCTTCGGCAAGGTGTGCTGGATCTTCGATCGGTGCGATTCCTCGTGCTCGACGAAGCCGACGAGATGCTGGACAAGGGGTTCGCACCGGATGTCGAAGCCATCCTGCGCCGAACCTCTGCCGACCGGACCACCGCGCTGTTTTCCGCAACCGTTCCGGCATGGGTAGCGAAAACGGCCAAAAAACACCAGCGCGACCCGGTCATCGTGGCGGTGGACGCCGACGTCAAATCACTGCCCTCCGTGCAGCACCTGGTCTATACGATCAAGAAGGGCGACAAGCCCCAGGCGCTTCAAACGCTGCTGAACCAGCGCGACGGCGAGCCGGTAATCGTCTTCGGCAGGACCAAGCACGGCGTCAGGAAGCTGGCGCGCCAGCTCGATGCGCTGGGCTATCCCGTGGGAGCGCTGCAAGGCAATCTCAGTCAAAACGCGCGCGAGCGTGTGATGACGGCGTTCCGTTCCGGCGCCACGCCGATCCTGGTGGCAACCAATGTCGCTGCGCGCGGCCTGGATGTGAAAGGCGTTGATCAGGTCATCAACTACGACCTGCCGGAATCGCAGCAGTATTTCACCCACCGGGTCGGGCGCACGGGCCGCATGGGCCGCGCCGGGGAGGCGGTGACATTCATCACGCCGGATGAAGAATCGAAATGGCGGGAGATCGAACGCGGCCTCGGCCGCCGGTTCACGCGCAAGCCGTGGCGCAAGGCAGCGTAAATCGGGTCTTGAGTCGTCGGGCTGCAGAGCCTGACGGGATGCACACGGAAGTCTATCGGGACGGGTAGAGACGCTGCGCTAGCGTGGCGCTCAGCTCTCGCGCTTCCTCAAGCTGGCTGGAACTCATGACGTCAATCAAGTCGTTCACACATTGCACAGCGGGCCGAACGCCCTGCGCGGCGGCCAGGCTGCACCACGCGTAGGCCCGTACATAGTCCAGCGGCACACCCTCGCCGCTTGCGTAGCTGGCGCCTAGATTGAGTTGTCCGCCGCGATTGCCTTGTTCGGCGGCTTTGCGGTACCACTTCACGGCTTCGGATCTGTCCTGGGGCACGCCGTTGCCCATGCTGTACATGTAACCAAGATTGTTCTGGGCATCCGCATTACCCTGTTCAGCGGCCTTGCGATACCAGCCCGCTGCCTCTACCAGGTTTTTTGGCACACCGGAGCCGGTGGCGTACATGAAGCCCAGGCCGTTTTGGCCCCGGCTGTCCCCCTGCTCGGCGGCCTTGCGAAACCAATGGACTGCCTGGGCGTCGTCTTCCGGAATTCCCTCGCCTATGTCGTACTTCAGGCCAAGCCGGTATTGCGCAAAGGGATCGCCTTGTTCAGCCGCCTTGCGAAACCACTCAATTGCCTTTGCATCGTTTTTGGGCAAGCCGCTGCCGTTTGCGCATATGAGGGCGAGGTTGATCTGCGAATAGACAACCCCTTGCTCGGCAGCTTTGTTAAGCCAGTTGACCGCCTCGTCGATGTCTGCCGCCACGCCCTGGCCGTTGAAGTACATAACGCCCAATTTATTCTGGGCTTCGGCATGTCCCTGTTCGGCAGCCAGCCGATACCATTTCGCGGCTTCGGCGCCGTCGGCGGCTACCCCTTCGCCGTTGGCGTATTGGACTCCCAATTGAAACTGAGCCTCGGCGTCTCCCTGCTCGGCATCGCGCCGGACTTCCGTCAGTTCTGGTGATTCCTGTGCGACGAGCGCATCAGACACAAGCAGCCAGCCGAGCGCGAAAAATAGAATGTGCTTCCTCGATTCCATTTCGGCTATCCGATGAATGCTGGAAGTGTAACAAAGGACCGCATCTTTCCGTTTTCTGCGAGACGCTGCATGACGTTGCCTGCACTGAAGCCGGAACCGCGAGACCAAGCGCGGTGCGGCGGGTGGCCTATAATTGCCGGATCATTTTGATTACGATTCCAAGGCCATGCAGGACAAGCAGTTAGAGCAGCGAATCAGCAAGCAGATCGAGGAATTTCCGCTGTTGCTGTACATGAAGGGGTCGCCGGATTTTCCCCAGTGCGGGTTTTCGGCGCAGGTCGTGGCGGCGTTGCGCCAGTGCGGCAAGCGTTTCGCCTACGTGGACATTCTGCAGGATCAGGACCTGCGCCAGGGTCTGAAGGAATACTCGAACTGGCCCACATTTCCGCAGTTGTACGTGCAGGGCGAATTGGTGGGCGGCGCCGACATCGTCACGCAGATGGCTCGCACCGGCGAGCTGCGGGAACTGGTTCAGGACCTGGACTAGGCGCGTCGCCTAGCGTAGCGCCGGGTTGGACTGCTCGTTGATCCGGTTGACGGCCTTACAGAACAATTGCGCGCAGCACTGGGCATCGTAGAGAGCGGAATGGGCGCGTTCCTCGTTCCAGTCCAGGCCGGCGGCCCGGGCAGCCAGACTCATGACGGTCTGGCCGAACATCGCTCCGCCCAGCGTGCAGGTGTCGAACACGCTGAACCGGTGAAACGGGTTGCGCTTGATGCCGCTGCGCCTGATCGCCGCGTTTAGAACGGACAGGTCGAAATGCGCGTTATGACCCACGAGTATGGCGCGTGAACAGCCCGTGGCCTTCAGTTCCCGGCGCACGACGCGGAACACGCGCCGCAGGGCTTCGCGCTCCGGCACGGCGGGCCGCAAGGGGTGGTTCGGCTTGATGCGGTTGATACGCAGCGCCTCTTCGTCGATTTCGGCGCCCTCGAAGGGCAGCACGTGCAGCCAGACGTGTTCGGACGGCGCAAGCTGGCCGTCGTCGCCCACCGTGAACAGCACCGCGGAGATTTCCAGCAACGCGTGCGCTTCAGGGTCGATGCCGCTGGTCTCGACATCCACCGCGACCGGCATGAAGCCGCGAAAACGATCTTTCAGGTTCCAGGGAGCTTGCATGGGAAACGCCGTTAAAGGCCGAATCAACTACACGAAAACATTATTCTTGTCGGCCTGATTGTATGCCAGACGACCCCGTACAGCGCGCCAATCCCTTCCACGACAGCGACCCGCTGGAGACCCGCGAGTGGCTGGAATCGATCGATTCCGTCCTGCGCGAGCATGGTCCCGAGCGCGCGGCCTTTCTCCTCAGACGAATCACCGACCGCGCCCACCGTTCGGGTGCGCACATGGCCTATGCCGCCAACACCGCCTACCTCAACACGATCGACCAGGCCGACCAGCCCGAATACCCGGGCGACGTGGCGCTGGAGCGCCGGATAGAGAACTACATCCGCTGGAACGCCATGGCGATGGTCGTGCACGCCAACCGCAAGAGCTCCGAGTTCGGCGGGCACATCGCCACCTACGCGTCGGCGGCGACGCTATACGAAGTGGGCTTCAACCATTTCTGGCGCGCGCCGACGAAGGAGAATCGCGGCGACCTCGTGTATTTCCAGGGGCACTCCTCGCCCGGCATCTATGCGCGGGCCTTTCTGGAAGGCCGGTTGACCCACAAACAGCTCGCCCGCTTCCGCCAGGAGGTGGGCGGCGGCGGCCTTTCGTCGTACCCGCATCCCTGGCTGATGTCGGACTTCTGGCAGTTCCCGACCGTGTCCATGGGCCTGGGCGCGATGATGGCGATCTTCCAGGCGCGCTTCATGCGCTACCTGGAGCACCGCGGCCTGGCCGAGATGGGCGACCGCCGCGTGTGGTGCATGCTGGGCGACGGCGAAATGGACGAACCCGAGTCGCTGGGCGCGATCACGGTGCCTGTGCGCGAGGGCCTGGACAACCTGATCTTCGTCGTGAACTGCAACCTGCAGCGGCTCGACGGGCCGGTGCGCGGCAACGGCAAGATCATCCAGGAGCTGGAAGCGGCCTTCCTTGGCGCCGGCTGGAACGTGATCAAGTCGATCTGGGGGTCGCGCTGGGACCCGCTCCTGTCCCGCGACCACAACGGCCTGCTGCGCCGGCGCATGGAAGAGTGCGTGGACGGCGAGTACCAGAACTGCAAGGCCCTGGGGGGCGAATACACGCGCGAGAAATTCTTCGGCGCGATCGATGGCCTTAAGGACCTGGTGGGACACATGTCCACCGAGGACATCGAGCTCCTGAACCGCGGCGGCCACGACCGCCTGAAGATCTTCGCCGCCTACGAGCGCGCCATCCAGCAAAAGGGGCGGCCGACGGTGATCCTGGCCAAGACCGTGAAGGGTTTCGGCATGGGCGAGGGCGGCGAAAGCCGTATGACCGCTCACCAGGCCAAGAAGCTGGACCTTGACGCGCTGCGCGAGTTCCGCGACCGCTTCAATATCCCGGTCACCGACGAGCAGCTCAAGAGCACCAGGATTCCTTTCCGGATGCCGGAAGAGGACAGCGAGGAAATACGCTACCTGAAGGAGCGCCGCCGGCGGCTGGGCGGGTTCATGCCGCAGCGGGTGACCAAGGCGGCGCGCCTGAAGGCCCCGGCGCTGAGCAAGTTCAAGTCGATCACCGGCGGTTCCGGCACGCGCTCGATCTCCACCACGATGGCGCTGGTCCGGCTCCTGCAGATGCTCACGCGCGACAAGACCATCGGCAAGCACGTCGTACCCATCGTGCCCGACGAGGCCCGCACCTTCGGCATGGAGGGCATGTTCAAGCAGCTCGGTATCTATTCGTCGGTGGGCCAGCTCTATACGCCGCAGGATTCGGAGCAACTGATGGCCTACCGCGAGGACATCAAGGGTCAGATCCTGGAGGAGGGCATCAACGAGGCCGGTTCGTTCTGCTCCTGGCTGGCGGCCGGCACCTCGTATTCGACCCATGGCCTGCCGATGATCCCGTTCTACATCTTCTACTCGATGTTCGGCTTCCAGCGGATCGGCGACTTCATCTGGGCCGGCGGCGATTCGCAGGCGCGCGGCTTTTTGATCGGCGGCACGTCGGGGCGCACGACGCTGGCCGGCGAGGGCCTGCAGCACCAGGACGGCCACAGCCACCTGGCGGCCTCCACGGTGCCGAACTGCCTCAGTTACGACCCGGCCTATGCCTACGAATTGGCCGTGATCGTCCAGGACGGGCTGCGGCGCATGTTCGAGAAGCAGGAGAACGTCTTCTACTACATCACCACGATGAACGACAACTACCGCCAGCCGCCGATGCGCCGGGACATGCGCGAAGGCATTCTCAAGGGGATCTACCGGCTGCCGGGCGACGGGGAGGGCGCCGAAGACGCCGAGCGGGTGCAGTTGTTCGGATCGGGCGCGATTCTCAACGAGACGGTCGGCGCGGCGAACCTGCTGCGCACGGAATACGGCGTCGAGGCGGACGTCTGGTCGGTCACCAGCTACAACCAGTTGCGCCGCGACGGCATGGCCTGCGAGCGCTACAACCGCATGAATCCCGGCGAGGAGCCGCGCCGCGCGTACCTGGCCGAAGCGCTGGGCGACGCCACGGGGCCCTTCATCGCGGCCAGCGACTACATGGCGGCGCTGCCGGATTCGATACGGCAATGGGTGCCGGGCACGTTCATTACGCTGGGCACCGACGGCTTCGGGCGCAGCGACGGCCGCTCGGCGCTTCGGAATCACTTCGAGGTGGATGCGCGCTACATCGCGGCGGCGGCGCTCTCGGCGCTGGCCGCGGAAGAGCGGATCGATCCGGGCAAGGTGTCCGAAGCGATGCGGAAATGGGAAATCGATCCCGCCAAGGCCGATCCCGTCACGCTCTGATTTCCCCGGAATCATGCCCGAAGTTACCCAAGTTCGCGTGCCCGGCCTGGGCGAGTTCACCGATGTGGAAGTCGTGGAAATCACCGTGGCCGCCGGCGAGGAGGTCGCCGCCAACGACCCGCTGATCACGCTGGAAACGGAAAAGGCGGCCATGGACGTGCCCGCGCCGTTCGACGGGCGCGTGGTCAGCCTGAAGGTGGGGGTGGGCGACAAGGTCAACGAGGGCGACGTGATCGCCGAGCTGGAAGGCGAGGCCCCGGCGTCGGCGGGACCGGACGAATCCGCGCCGGCGGCAGCGGATGCGCCCTCCGCTCCCGCGCAGGGCGCCGCGCCTTCCGCGCCGCAGGCCACGGTTGCGCCGTCCGCGCCCGCGGCGGCCCAGCAGCTTCCTTCCACGCCCGGGACCCTGCCGCCCATCGACGAGGAAGGCTTCTCCCGGGCGCACGCCTCGCCGGCGGTGCGCAAATTCGCGCGCGAGCTGGGCGTGAACCTGGCCGCGGTCACGGGATCGGGCGTCAAGGGCCGAATCCGCAAGGCCGATGTCAAGGCCTGGGTCAAGCTGGCGCTGGAGCGCGGCGCGCCCGGCGCCGGATTGCCGGAGGTCCCGGAAGTCGATTTTTCCGCGCACGGAGAGATCGAAGTGGTCCCGCTGGGCCGGGTCCAGAAGATTTCGGGGCCGCGGCTCTGGGCGAGCTGGGTCAACGTCCCGCACGTGACCCAGCACGACGAGGCCGACATCACCGACGTCGAGGCGAGGCGCAAGGCTCTGAAGGCCGAACTGGCCGCCGACGGCGTGCGCCTGACGCTGCTGGCCTTCGTGGCGCGCGCCACCGTGCTGTGCCTGAAGGAGTTCCCCACGGTGAACGCTTCGCTCACCGATGCCGGCGCGGCGCTGGCGCTCAAGAAGTTCGTGCACCTGGGCTTCGCCGCCGACACCGAGCGCGGCCTGCTGGTTCCGGTCATCCGCGACGCCGACAGGCTCGATATCGCCGGTCTGGCGCGGGCCTTCCAGGAGCTGTCCGGCAAGGCCCGTGACGGCAAGCTGGCGCCGGACGAGATGCAGGGCGGCTCGTTCACGATCTCGAGCCTGGGCGGCATCGGCGGCACTGCGTTCACGCCGATCATCAATGCGCCGGAAGTGGCGATCCTGGGCGTATCGCGTGCCCGCATGATGCCCGTTTTCGGCGATGTCGGGTTCCGGCCGCGGCTGATGGCGCCGTTGTCGCTGTCCTACGACCACCGCGTGATCGACGGGGCCACGGCGGTGCGCTTCACGACCCGCCTGTGCGCCCTGCTGGCCGACGCGGACCGGCTGCTCGCGCCCGTTGACGACGAAGGCGAAGCGGAGAGCGGCGAGTGAAGACGCAACTGGCGGTGCTCGGCTCCGGCCCCGGAGGTTACACGGCGGCTTTTCGGGCCGCCGATCTGGGTATGGAAGTCACGCTCGTCGAGCGCTATCCCACGCTGGGCGGCGTGTGCCTGAACGTCGGCTGCATTCCGTCGAAGGCGCTGCTGCATTTGGCGCGGGTCATGGACGAGGCCGAGCATGTCGCGGAAGCGGGCATCCGCTATGCCGCGCCGACGCTGGAGCCGGCCGAGACGCGCGCCTGGGTCGAGGGCGTGGTGGGCCGTCTGACCGGCGGGCTGTCCGGCATGGCCAAGAAGCGCAAGGTGACCGTGCTCGAAGGCACGGGGCGGTTCGCGGGCCCCAATGAGTTGGCCGTGGAAACGGCTGCCGGCGTCGAAACGCTGGAATTCGAGCAATGCATCATCGCCGCCGGATCGCAAAGCCGCCCGCTGCCCAACCTGCCCGACGATCCGCGGATCATGGATTCGACCGACGCGCTGCTGCTGGACGACATTCCGAAACGCCTGCTGGTGATCGGCGGCGGCATCATCGGCCTGGAAATGGCCACCGTTTACGCGGCGCTGGGCAGCGAGATTACGGTGGTCGAGGCGCTGGACCGGCTGATGCCGGGACCGGACGCCGACCTGCTCAAGCCGCTGGAGCGGCGCATCCGCAAGCAGTACGCGGCCATCCATACGGGCGTAATGGTGGCGTCGGCCGAGGCCACGGCCAGGGGAATCGCTGTGACGTTCGAGGGTGAAAAGGCCCCCGAGCCGGACGTTTTCAACCGGGTGCTGGTGTCCGTGGGACGCGTTCCCAACGGCGCCAGGATCGATGCGGAGAAAGCCGGCGTGACCGTGAACGAGCACGGTTTCATCCCGGCGGACAAGCAGCTTCGCACCAACCAGCCGCACATCTTCGCGATCGGCGACATCATCGGGCACCCGATGCTCGCCCACAAGGCCACCCACGAAGGCAAGGTTGCGGCCGAAGCCGCGTCCGGAATGAAAGTCGCGTTCGATGCCCGCGTGGTGCCGTCCGTCGCCTACACCGACCCGGAAGTCGCCTGGGTGGGACTGACCGAAGCCGAGGCGAAAGAGCAGGGCGTGGACTACGGCAAGGGCGTGTTCCCCTGGGCCGCCAGCGGCCGCGCCATCTCCATGCAGCGCTCGGAAGGCATGACCAAGCTGCTGTTCGACGCTTCAGACGGCCGCATCATCGGAGGCGGCATTGTCGGCGTGAACGCCGGCGACCTGATATCGGAGGTGGCCCACGCGATCGAAATGGGCGCCGAAGCCGAAGACCTGGCGCTGACCATCCACCCGCACCCCACGCTGTCCGAATCCGTCGGCATGGCCGCCGAGGCCTACCTCGGCACCATCACCGACCTCTACCTCCCTCGCCGCGCACCGAAGAAGGCTTAGCCAAGCCCTGCGGTCGTGGGCGGTGTGTGGGCTAGTCGGCCAGCCAGCGAAGCAGTGGAAAAATGGCAACCGCAAGCGCGGCGCCCGTCAGGAAGGTGATCGAGCGAACGGCGGTGTTCAGAAAATCGCCGGTCAGGGTGACGGCCTGATCCATCCGGCCGCCCAGGCCGTCCAGCAGATTCGGGGCCACGCCGCTCCATGCGGTCAGCAGTTCCCACAATGCCGGCAGGGCGAACACACAGGCAATGAGCGCGGCGCTTCCCAGCACCCACCACCGCATCCGCTCGCGGCGGTGGATCTGCTTCATGACTCCAGCCACGAATTGTTCGTCCGATTCCGGCGGTGTTTCGGCTGTGGAGAACAGCGCCGCCATTTCGCGGTCAATCTCTCTGCCGGTGTCAGGCTCGTTCATCAAGTCTCTCCCTTACTTTCCGGTTGCCGCGCTGGATCAGTGACTTTACCGTGCCCAGCGCCAGGCCGGTCAACTCGCTCACCTCGCCGTGCGAGTAACCGTAAGCATAATTCAGGACAACGACCGCACGCTCGCGCTCCGAGAGTATCGAGAGCACGCGCTCCAGTTCGATGGCGTGTTCGGGCTGTGTTCCGGGCGCCATGTTCCCGTGCACGTCCTGCTCCGTCGCCAGCCGCTCCGCCAGCCGTTGCCGTTTCTGCGCCCGGCGCCGGCTTTGCAGGAACTCGTTGTAGGCGATTCTCATGAGCCAGGAGGAGAAGCGTGCCGTGTCCTTGAGATCGCCGAGTCGCGTCCAGGCGCGCACGAACGCTTCCTGCGCCAGATCGTCCGCCTCGGCATGATCGCCGCACAGATGGCCCAGCCAGCCCCGCACCTTGCCTTGATGCCGTGCGACCAGTTCGCCGTACGCCGCGTGGTCGCCGGCCCGCGCCCGCAGCACACACTGCCGGTCGCTTTCCTGCATGACACGCTCCGCGCAGGCTTACTGGTTGTGGCGCGTCCGCAATATCCACAAGAAAGTCAACGCCGATCCGATCAGAAACGGAATGGACCCGATACCTAACAGAGGCCTCGCGGCGTCTTCTTCTCCGACAAGGAAGCCAAAGGCCGCGATGCCCAAGCCCACCGCGATCAGGACGACGCCGCGGCGCAGGTCCTGGTCCTTCTTGGGCTTGGGCTCGTTTTTTGGGCTGCTGATCGTCTCAAGGAACTCCGTAGGCAGTTCCTGGCCCTTTTCGATCGCTATCCGGATCGTTTCCTGCACTTCGCGTCGCCTGCGATACCTGAAGTAGGTAACGAACCCAACGATCCCGCCGGCCAATAGAAAGGGCATTGTGACCGAAAAAATCGGAATCATCAGGGCTAGGGTTGCCTCATTCATAAGAATCTCCCGGGTTCTTGAGCGTTCATAGAGTAGAGATGCTATTACGGTCGCGTTTGGATGCGCGGAATTCGGACGGACCGCTTCCTGCGCAGGTAACGTGAGGGCGGGACACCGCGAGGAGCATGCCCTCGCTCCCAGGAGGTTATTGTCCGCGGCGGCGCCAGGCCTGGGCGATGTAGTGGTCGAGGCTGACGTGGCGGCCGCCGCCCAGGTAGAACAGGGCCAGCAGCATCACGAAGTAGGTCACGCCCAGCACGACGCCGTTGTTCAGGATGACGATGCTGCCGAATTCCGTAAACCAGCCTCTGTCGTCGTGCAGAACCTCACCCTGCTCGCGCAGGATGCGCCGCGCCTCGCTCAGCCGTTCGCGCGCGGCATCGATGTCCTCGCCGGGGAAGGGGCTGCGCGGGTCCGCCGTGATCTGCCAGCCGTTCTGCCAGTGCACGGTGGTCACGGCGATGGTCATCACGAACATCAGCGGGATGCACGCAAGGCGCGTGGCCAGCCCCAGCAGGAGCGCGACCGCGCCGACGACTTCAGTCGCACAGGCCAGAAACGCCATCAGTTCGGGCAGGGGATAACCCAGCCGGTCGAAATACCGCGCAGTAAATTCCAACCCCCGTTCCGGGTGCCACTTATTGGTTCCGGCCACCCAGAACACGGGCACCAGGTACAAACGGATCGCCAGCGGCGCCAGCCAGTCCACGGCGTGCAGGCGCTTCATCCCGCCGCATCCGAACCGGACAATCGAGTCAAGCCAATTATTCATGGCCCGGCAGAATATCACGCGCCCGGGGGTGCGTTGCACAGAGAGTGTCAAGGGGGTGTAATCCGCGCGTGGATTATGACGTGGTAGTTGTCGGCGCCGGGTTTGCGGGGCTGGCGTGTGCGAGGGAGCTGGCCGGGCAGGGTCTGGAGGTCCTCGTGCTGGAGAAGAAGCGGCAGGCGGGGCAGCACATTCACACGACCGGCATTCTGGTCAAGGAGGCGCAGGACGAATGGGCGGCGCCCGAGCGCCTGGTCCGGGAGATCAGGCGGGTGCGGGTGTATGGGCCGAGCCTGCGCTCGGCGGCGGTCGAGCGCGACGACTATTTCTTCCTGGCGACGGATACGGCGGGACTGCTGGGATGGCTGCAGGACGAAACGGCAGATTCCGGAGTCGAAATCCGCGTCGGCGAGGCCTTCAGCGGCGCCAGGCGGGAACGGGGGCATTGGGTTCTTGACGAGTCGGGGACGACATGCCGGTTCCTGGTGGGCGCCGACGGCGCTCGCTCGCCGGTCGCGAAGCTCATGGGGCTGGACCGAAACACGCGCTACCTGAAGGGGGTGGAATACGCGTACGAACCTCTGGAGGAGGCCGAGTTGAGCCTGCACTGCTTTGTCGATCCCGAGTTCGCTCCCGGCTACATCGGGTGGGTGCTGCCGGGCGTCGGCGTGACGCAGGTCGGGCTGGCGTGCCACTCCTCGCATACGGTCGATCTGCGCGGTTTCATCCGGCGCATCGATTCCCTGTTCGGCTTGTCGAAACGCAGGGTCCTGGAGAAGCGGGGCGGGATCATTCCGATCGGGGGCCTGCTGCGCAACTTCTACGCCGAGGGCGTCATGCTGCTCGGCGACGCGGCCGGCATGGTGTCGCCGCTGACTGCCGGCGGAATTCACCGCGCCTATCGCTACGGGCGGCTGGCGGGCGCTGCCATTGCTTGCCACCTGTCCGAAGACGGCCCTGATCCGGGGGAAGCAATCCAGAGGCTCTATCCGCGCCGCCGCTGGCAGCACGCGGCACGCTGGGCGTTCGATCATTTGTCTTCGGGTGCCGTAATCGAGGCGGTGTTGCGCACACCGCGGATATTCCGGCGGATCGCGGGCAAGATCTTTTTCGACCGCATGAACTGGCCCGAATGAATGACACAGGCCGATTTTCCGCCCGTACAGCTATCGATATATTAGCGAACGAAGATAATAATATTATGTATTGATATACTTATAGATCACTATAGGTAATGAATAAATATTCTCATGAACGTTAGACAGACTGTTTCCAGGCAGTATGCCCGGATCGTGGACGAGGCGATGGAGCGGGCCGGGGGACTCAACAAGCCTCCCGAAGGCTGGCTTGCGACGGTCCGCAAGGCGCTCGGCATGTCCGCGCGCCAGGTGGGAGAGCGCGCCGGTGTCACCAAGGCGGCAGTGTACCAGGCCGAGCGCAAGGAACTCGCCGGCGGAGTCACGTTGCGGCAACTCGAGAAACTGGCCGCGGCGCTGGATGCGCGGCTGGTCTACGCCCTCGTTCCGGCGGAGGGCAGCGTCGGCGCGCAACTCGAGCGGCGCGCGCGGGAGAAGGCGGAGCGCGTCATTCGGCGGGCCAGTTCCCACATGGCGCTGGAGCGGCAGGGCTTGCCTGAAAAGCGCGTCGGCGAGCAGGTCAAGGATCTCGCGCTGGAATTTGCACGCGAAGCGAAGCCGGAACTCTGGGATGATTGATAGGGTCGTTGACCCGTACGGAGCCACGCCGCTGACGCCCGACGACATGCGGGGACTCAAGTTGCGCCATGTAACCACTCGCGGGCAACTCGACGAGGTGGAACAGGCAAATGTCGCCCAGGGATTGCGATGGCTGGCGCGAACGCGCCGCGGGGACATCCTGGACGACGCGTTCGTGCGGAAGCTTCACATGCAACTGTTCGGGGATGTGTGGACATGGGCGGGCAGCTACCGCATGCGCGAAACGAACATCGGCATTGCCCCGCCGGAAATTGCGGTTCAGTTGCGCCTGCTGCTCGAGAACGCCCGGATCTGGTGTGAAGAAAACGTTTACCCGCCCATGGAAGCGGCGGCACGGTTTCATCATCGCATGGTGCAGATCCACCCCTTTCCGAACGGCAACGGGCGGCATGCGCGCATTGCCGCGGACGAGTTTCTGAAGCGGTACTTCGACCGTCCGCCTATCGAGTGGGCGAGCGGCCATGACCTTCAGCGCGACAACGAACGGCGCGATGCGTATCTTCAGGCGCTGAGGCGGGCCGATGCCGGGGACTTCGAGGCGCTGTTCAAGTTCGTTGGAGCAGTGCCGGCGGGTAAGATTCGATTCGATCGAATGAGTTGGCCGGGATGAACGAGGAAAGCGGCGGTCGGGCAATTCGCAAGCCGGCCGGCCTGAAGGCGCAGATCGACCTGCCGACGCCGGTGGCGGTGTGGGTGTTCGCGGCGCATGCGATTGCGCTGCTTTCGCCATTGGTGTTGCTTTGGGCGGTGTATGCCAACTGGGATTACGTGGCGTTCCGGGCCAACGCGCCCGGGTTCTTTTTCGTGGCCGTGGCGTTCATGATGGCGTCGGGCGCTTTTGAGTTCGCCCAGAATACGGCGGACCGCTGGTACCTGCTTCCGGGCATGGGCAGTACCACACACCCGGCGCTTGCGGATTTCCTCTTCTACATGTGCAACGCGCTCAGCATGCTGGCACTGATCACGGCCTTCGTGGGCGGCGTCTGGTGGCTCCTGGCGCTCTGTGTGCTGATGGCCGGCGTCTTCGCATTTCTTTACCTGACCGGGCGGCCGCCTTTCACCGCTTTCGGGGTGCTCGGCTTCCTCTCCACGCTTGCGCTCTACTTCACGTTCGACAATCCCATCGTGTTCCTGCAGTTGGTCACCGGGCAACTCACTCTGTACTTCTTCGCGCTGTTGCTCAAGACGCGCGCCCAGTCGCTGCACGGCTGCGTGGCGCTGGTCAGCACCTCGGGGCTATGGGTGATTGCCTGGGCGATATACAGCGGCGCGCGGGGCAGACCGCAGAGCTGGGTGCTGCTTGTCGTGCTTGCGGTGGCCGCAGTGGTCCTGGCGCTCGCGTTGAAGCCGCGCCTGGAGAAGCTGAAGGCGACGCCCCGGCGTTATTGACTCCCGTGAGCGACTTCGAGGGCGGGACGCCGTGGGCGCAATGCCCCTACTTCCAGGCGTTCAGCGGTACGTTCCCAGCAGCACGCCTATGCGGCGGAAGCGGCGGAGGTGTTCCTTTCCCTGCTTGATCAAGGGGGCGCGGGCGTCGGCCGGCGCCTGATGCATGATGTTTTCGAGCAATTCGGCGCCAGTCTGGGTGGCGCCGTCGAGGATCATGGCCAGGAGGCCCGCGGAGAGGACGCCCAGTTCCTCGGTTCGCATCCGTCCGGCGCTGTCGCGCCTCAGGAGCAGGAAGGACGGCACGTCGGGTGGCGAATCGTCTAGCCTTTCGGATTTGCCCTTGTGCACGGGGTAACGCAGCGTCAGCAACCGCAGCAGGGGGGAGGGCGCCGGAACGCCGGAAATGACGTCGCCGTCGGGATCGATCTCCGCGGCCGGCGCCGGGTCCGCGCAGTTCCTTAACCTGCGCTTTTCCGATTCGAACAGGATCAGCTCCCGCAGCCACGCGGGGTCGTGCTCGCGGCGGTGCTGGACCTTTTGGTACCAAGCCTGCAGTTCGCCGGCCAGCCGCGGAAAATACGGTGTTTCGGCGCGGTGTTCGCGCAGGAAGTTTCGGATCAGGGCGGAAAACGCATCTTTGCCGAGCTGCTTGCGCGCGATGGGAAAGTTCGCTGCCAGCAGGCGCGACACGTTGCCGAACACCAGCCGGCGGTAGATGCCGATGCGCCGGTCTTCGGGGCCTTCCGGCGCCGGGTTGGATTGCGGGTCGCGCAGGTGGGCGGTGAGTTGCCGCTGCAGGGCCTGGAAATCGTCGGTCATGCCCAGGTGCGTTGGACGTCGCGGATACGGGTGACTTCGGCGAGCAGCTCCGGCAGCGGCGGCTGGTTGAAGTCGCGCTCGAGGACCGTGGGTCGCGGGCCCAGGCGCTTGTACGCATGCGCCAGCAGGTCCCAGACTTCTTCCTTGACGGATGCGCCGTGGGTATCGATCAGCAGGTCCGGCGCCTCGTCGTAGTGTCCCGCCGTGTGCAAATAAAGCACGCGCTCGGCCGGAATCGCGTCCAGGAAGGCGCGCGGGTCGTAGCCGTGATTGACGCTGTTGACGTAAACGTTGTTCACGTCGAGCAGCAGACCGCAGTCCGCTTCCTCGAGGACCGCGGCCAGGAACTCGGCATCACTCATTTCCGCGCCCATGGATGCGTAGTAGGACACGTTTTCCACCGCGATCCGCCGGCCCAGGATGTCCTGCACCCGCCGTATGCGCCCGGCGACGTAACGCACGGCCTCCGCCGTGCACGGGACCGGCAGGAGGTCGTAGAGCTGCCCCTCGTCGCTCGTGTAGCTCAGGTGCTCGGAGTAAAGCCGCACGCCGTATTCGTCCATCCAGGCGCCGACGTCGCGCACCAGCGCCTCGTTGAGAGGGTGGGGGCCGCCGATCGACAGCGAAAGACCGTGGGCGATGACCGGCCAGCGTTCGGTGAAGAATTCGAGCCGGCTGCCGAGCGCGCCGCCCACGCCGATCCAGTTTTCGGGCGCCAGCTCGAAGAAATCGACCTCTTCGGGCGGTTCCTCCGTGAACGGCTTGAGATACGGGCGGCGGAGGCCGAGGCCGGCGCCGGAGATACCTTTAATTTCGGGGGTCATTTCCCCCGGGATTCTACTCTTTGGGGCGCAGGCGCTTCGGGTATTCGCAGAGGTCGGCGATCACGCAATCGGGGCAGCGGGGCTTGCGCGCCTGGCACACGTAGCGGCCGTGCAGGATCAGCCAGTGATGGGCGTGCATCAGGTATTCCTTCGGCGTCAGGCGCATCAGACGATTCTCGACTTCGACCACGTTCTTGCCCGGCGCGATCCGGGTGCGGTTGGAAAGACGGAACACGTGGGTGTCCACAGCGATCACGGGCACGCCGAAGGCCGTGTTCAGGATCACGTTGGCGGTCTTGCGGCCCACTCCGGGCAGGGCTTCCAGCGCCTCGCGCTCGCGCGGCACCTCGCCCCCGTGCTCCTCCAGCAGGATCCGGCTCAAGGAAACGACGTTGGCCGCCTTGGCGTTGAACAGCCCGATCGTCCGGATGTGCCTGCGAATGCCCGCCTCGCCCAGCTTCAGCATCGAGTCCGGCGTATTGGCTTCGGCAAAGAGCGTCTTCGTGGCCTTGTTCACGCCGACGTCGGTGGCTTGGGCCGACAGCACCACGGCCACCAGCAACTCGAACGGCGAGCCGTAGGAAAGCTCCGTGGTGGGGCGCGGATTCGTCCGGCTCAGCCGCCGGAAGATCTCCGCTCGCTTTTCGGCGTTCAGCGCTCGGCCGTAACCAGGCCCGGCTGGCTCTCGTAGAACTCCGACAGCTCGTTCAACTGCTCTGCGGTGAGCATGTTCAGGAAGGCGTTCATCGAAATGTCGCTGCGTTCGCCTTCCAGGTACTGGCGGATGGTCTCGTTCAGATAGTCGGCATGCTGGCCGGCCAGGTGCGGAAACTCGGTCGTGATGCTGACACCGTTGACGCCGTGGCAGGACACGCAGAAGATCCCCGATTCCGGAGGCGTGACCTCGGTGTTCGCCTCAACGGCGGTCTCCCCCCCGAAGTACGCGCCGATGTCCCTGAGTTCCTGTTCGGTCAGGTCGGCGGCCTGCGCATGCATCCCGTCGTGTTCGCGGTCGTCGCCCGCATAGCCCTGCAGAGCCTTGACGATGTAGTTGGGGTTCTGACCTCCCAGCTTCGGCACGTGGTACGGCGGATAGGTGGTCATGTTGCCTTCGATGCCGTGACAGCCGAGGCAGGGCTCGGCGAGTATGCGCCCGCGCTCCGGGTCGCCCGCGGTCGGGTCGTCCTGGGCCGCCAGTTGCGAAGACAGGGCCGCCGTCACCAGGAAGGCCGCCAGTTGCAGTTTCTTACTCATTCGCACAAAGCCTCTGCTACAGCACGTAAACGAAGATGAACAGGCACACCCACACCACGTCAACGAAGTGCCAGTACCAGGACACGGCCTGGAAGCCGAAGTGTTCGTTGGGCGTGAAATGCCCTCGCAGGATGCGGATGTAGGTGACGATCAGCATGATCACGCCCAGCGTGACGTGCGCGCCGTGGAATCCGGTCAGCATGAAGAACGTGGAGCCGTAGATTCCGGTGCTGAGCCTGAGGCCGAGGTCCTGGTACGCGTGCACGTATTCATAGGCCTGGACGTACAGGAACACGGCGCCCAGAATGATCGTCAGCAGGGTGCCGATGTTCAGCAGCCTGCGGTTGTTGTTCTTCAGCGCGTGATGCGCGATCGTGATCGTGACGCTGGACGTGAGCAGCAGGGCCGTGTTCAGAAGCGGCAGGCCGCCCCAGCCGATGGTCTGGAAGTTGCCTTCGGCGTCGCCGCCGATTTCGCCCGGGCCGTTGGTGGGCCATTCCGACTCGAACCCGGACCACAGCAGGCTGTTGGTGGCCTCGCCGATGCCGTCGCCGCCCAGCCAGGGCACGGCCAGCACGCGGGCGTAGAACAGCGCGCCGAAGAAGCCGACGAAGAACATGACTTCGGAGAAGATGAACCACGCCATTCCCTGGCGGAACGAGCGGTCAACCCAGTCGCTGTAGAGACCGGCGATGTTCTCCCTGATCACTGTGCCGAACCAGCCGAACATCATGAACGTGAGTCCAGCCAGGCCGAGCAGCAGCACGGTCCTGCCGGCGTCCGAACCGTTCAGCCACAACGCTCCCCCGAGCGCCATGGCGAACATGGACACCGAGGCCACGATGGGCCAGGGACTGCCATGCGGTACGAAATAGTCCGATTTCGTGTCGGCCATCAACTTCCTCCTAAACCGGGTTCGGCGGTAAACAGGGTGTAGGCCAGCGTCACGGTCTCAACGTGCGCCGGCAGTTCGGAATCAATCGTGAAGCGCATCGGCAGCTCGCGCCGCTCGCCGGCCGCGAACGCCTGCTCCTCGAAACAGAAGCAGACCTGCTTGGAAACGTAACTCACCGCCTCCAGCGGCCGCACGCTGGGCCGCGTGACGGAAATGACGTCATGCGGAAGCAGGTTCTCGGCGTAAAACACGGTCTCGGCCGTGCGCCCGGGCGTGACCTCGATGCGAAGGTCGCCGGGCTGGAACTCCCAGGCCGCCGGGTTCATCGTGTTGGTCAGAAACTCGACGGTGACCGTTCGGTTTTCGTCGATTTCCGAGGCGACGGCGGCGCCGGAAGGCTGGGTCGCGCGCGTGAGCCGCTCCGAGTCCAGCCCGGTGAGTTCGCAGAAAACCTCGTACAGCGGCGTCAGCAGGAACGCGAAGGCGAACATGCCCGCCACCGCGCCGCCCAGCGTCAGCACCAGGCGCCGGTTGCCGGCCTTGCGCTTGTCCGGCTTCACGCGCCGCTCCTTATCCACTGCGCCAGGATGAAGCCGCCGTAAAACGCCATCGCCAGCAGCACCAGCAGGGCGGCATGGACGCGTCTTCGGGATTTCTGGAACATGGGCGTGCCGGGAATCGCCTGGACCTATACCTTGGGCGCCGTCTCAAACGTGTGGTACGGCGCCGGCGAAGGCACGGTCCATTCCAGGCCCTCCGGCTCGTCCCAGACCTTGGTGCTGGCCGTCTCCCCGCCCTTGACGCACTTGATCAGCATCCAGACGAACAGCAGTTGCGAGAGGCCGAAACCGAACGCGCCGACGGTCGAGATCATGTTGAACTCGGTGAACTGGATCGAGTAGTCCGGGATCCGCCGCGGCATGCTGGCCAGGCCCAGGAAGTGCTGCGGGAAGAACAGGATGTTGACGAAGATCGTCGACAGCCAGAAGTGCCACTTGCCCAGCGTTTCGTTGTACATGTGGCCGGTCCACTTGGGCAGCCAGTAATAGACGCCGGCGATCACGCCGAAGATGGCGCCCGGCACCAGCACGTAGTGGAAATGCGCCACGACGAAGTAGGTGTCGTGGTACTCGATGTCCGCGGGCACCAGCGCCAGCATCAGACCGGAGAATCCGCCGATCGTGAACAGGATCACGAACGCGATCGCGAACAGCATCGGCGTCTCGAAGCTGATCGAGCCGCGCCACATCGTCGCCAGCCAGTTGAAGATCTTCACCCCGGTAGGCACGGCAATGAACATGGTCGTGATCATGAAGAACAGCATTCCGGCTGCCGGCATTCCCACGGTGAACATGTGGTGCGCCCAGACGACGTACGACAGGAACGCGATGGCCGAAGTCGCGATCACCATCGACACGTAGCCGAACAGGGGCTTGCGCGAAAACGTCGGAATGACCTGCGAAATGATCCCGAAGGCGGGCAGGATGAGGATATAGACCTCGGGATGCCCGAAGAACCAGAAGATGTGCTGGAACATCACCGGGTCGCCGCCGCCGGCCGCCAGGAAGAAGCTGGTGTCGAAGTAGCGGTCGGTGAGCAGCATCGTGATGGCCCCGGCCAGCACAGGCATTGCGCCGATCAGCAGGTAGGCCGTGATCAGCCAGGTCCAGACGAACAGCGGCATCTTCATGAAGCCCATGCCCGGCGCGCGCATGTTGGTGATGGTCACGATGATGTTGATCGCGCCCAGGATCGAGGACGCGCCCAGCATGTGCAGCGAGAACACCACGAACGGGAAGGCGTCGCCGGTCTGCAGGATCAGCGGCGGATACAGCGTCCAGCCGCCCGCCGGGGCCCCGCCCGGCATGAACAGCGTGCCCAGCAGCAGCAGAAAGGCCGGCGGCAGGATCCAGAAACTCCAGTTATTCATGCGCGGCAGCGCCATGTCCGGCGCGCCCACCATCAGCGGGATCTGCCAGTTGGCCAGGCCCACGAAAGCCGGCATCAGCGCGCCGAAGATCATCACCAGCGCGTGCATGGTGGTCATCTGGTTGAAGAAGTGCGGGTCCACCAACTGCAGGCCCGGCTGGAACAGCTCGGTGCGGATGATCAGCGCCATGGTGCCGCCCACCAGGAACATGATCAGGCTGAACACCAGGTACAGCGTGCCGATGTCCTTGTGGTTGGTGGTGGTCAGCCACCGCCACATTCCCGAGGCGTGCGGGCCGTCGTGATGTTCTTCGTGTGTCGTGTCGCTCATATTCGATTACCCCGGATTATCGGGAGGCTGCGCCGCCGGCTGCGGCGGGCACTGTCTGGCTTACTACGGCTTCGGGCGCTTCGAGTTCTTCGGGCTCGGGCTCGGCCGGCGCCGTGAGCCCGGCCACCCATGCGTCGAACTCGTCCTGTTCCAGGACCTCGACCACGATCGGCATGAACCCGTGTCCGCGCCCGCACAGCTCGGCGCACTGGCCACGGTAGGTGCCCGTCTTCTCGGCCTTGAACCAGGTTTCGTTGATCGTGCCCGGCACCGCGTCGCGCTTGACGTAGAACTCCGGCACCCACCAGGCGTGGATGACGTCGTTGGAGGTGAGCTGCAGCTTCACCTTCTTGCCCACCGGCACGACCATCGGCTTGTCCACGTCGCGCAGGTAGTGTTCGTGCAGTTCATGGCCCGCGCCCACCATTGACGCGGCATTGCTGGCGTCGTCGATGTTGCTGAAGAAGCTGATGCCGTGGTCCAGGTACTCGTAGCGCCATTTCCACTGGTAGCCGGTGACCTTGATCCTGAGATCGGCCGCCTGCGTGTCCTCCATTTCGATCAGCACCCGGGCGGTGGGGATGGCCAGGCCGACCAGGATCAGGACCGGAACGATAGTCCAGATGATCTCGGCCTTGGTGCTGTGGCTGAACTTCGCCGCCTGCGCGCCCTGCGACTTGCGGAACTTGACCAGCGAGTAGCCGAGCACACCGAACACGACGATGCCGATGATGGTGCATATGATCAGGGCCAGGTGGTGCAGGTTACGCACCTTTTCTCCGAGTTCCGTCGCGCTGGCGGGGAAGTCCAGGGCCCAGTCCGCTGCCGCCGGCGTGGCGATGGCCAGCGCGGCCGCGGCGATTCCGATAAACAGCCAGCGGCCGTGTGCCTTGCTGCGATACATCAAACCGTTGCTCCTTACTGCTTTCTACTTGCTATTTCTGCGCGGTAACCGGCACGCGCGTCAATTCGCGTAAACGCCGGCACAACGACTGCCTTTCTTCCTCCGTGAGACAGGCGGCCAGTTCGCAAGACGCGCCGCCGGCCCCCAAAAAAAGGCGCCCAGGCAAGGCAGGACTCGCTCCCGGTTCTATCCAGGCCCGGGTCCAGGACCGGGGGAATTCTACCCGTTCCTGACGGCCCGCATAACCCCTGCGCACGCGCACGAAGCGTTGGCCGAAACGAATGGTTTCGCGATAGCGCCCGCGATGCACGGTAATGGCCAGCGCGATGCCCAGAACGGCCAGTTCCAGGCCGGCGAACGGCAGGATCAGCCAGTAGCCGCGAAGCGCCCAGGCCACCGCCACTCCAAGCACCGGAAGCGTCATCGCGACGAACAGCCAGAACGCGCCGCGGCCGGTGAAATTGCAGTTGGGGCGGATTACGATTCGGGGGGCAGGATCGCCAGTCTTCATCGAGCCCCGATTGTACCTGGGAGCGAGTATCCTTGCGGTCCCCAATCAGGATCATCCGAACATGAAACTACGTATTGCACTGCTCCTGCTGTTCATCGCCCCCGCGCTGCACGCCGGCAAGCCCAATTTCGCGCCCGAAGACGTGTTCTCGCTGGCCTACGCCAGCGATCCCCAGGTGAGTCCCGACGGCTCCTTCGTGGTCTATACCCGCAACTTCATGGACATCATGGAGGATCGGCGCCGCTCCAACCTGTGGCGCATCGACGTTGACGGGGACAACGCGCGGCCGCTCACCACCGGCGCGGTGAACGACAGGGGCGCGCGGATCGCGCCGGACAACGATCGCGTGGCCTATCTGTCCAGCGACGGCCGCGGCACGCAGATATTCGTTCGCTGGATGTCCAGCGGCGAGACGCTGCAGGTCACGCGGCTGGACCGGGCGCCACGCAATCTCGCCTGGTCGCCGGACGGCCGGTGGCTGGCGTTCGCGCTGCTGGTGCCTTCCAAGCCGCCCACCATGGGCTCGCTGCCCGCCAAGCCCCAGGGCGCGAACTGGGCCAAACCCCCGGAAGTGGTGCAGCGCGCCGTGTTCCGGGCCGACGGGGCAGGGCGCCTGCCGTACGGCTTCACGCACCTGTTCGTGGTTTCGGCCGACGGCGGCGCACCCAGGCAACTGACCTCGGGCGACTACAACCACGGCGGCTCGATCGCCTGGTCGCCCGACAGCTCAAGCCTCTATTTCAGCGGCAATCGCAACGAAGACGCCGAGCTCAATCCGTCCAACTCCGAGATCTACCGGGTGAGCCTGGACGGGGGCGATGTCGAGGCCGTGACCGACCGCGACGGCCCCGACAGGTCGGTCGCCGTTTCGCCCGACGGGAAGATGCTGGCCTGGACCGGCTACGACGACCGCGTGCGCAGCTACCAGATAACGCACCTGTACGTGATGAACAGCGACGGCAGCGAGCGCCGCCAATTGCTTACGGACCTCGACCGCGAAGTGTCGCGCCCGCGCTGGTCCGCCGACGGCAAGGGCCTGTACTTCGCCTATGAAGACCAGGGCCGGACCCGGCTGGCCTATGTCGATTTGCGGGGCAGGCTCACCGACGTGACCAGCGAGATGGGCGGCCTGGCGCTGACCCGTCCGTACACCGGCGCGCAATATTCGCTGGGCGGCAACGACACCTACGCGATCACCCGCGGGGACGTCCTCTCGCCCGCCGATATCGCGGTCGGCCGCGGCACGGACGAGCCCCGCCGACTGACCCGGCTGAACGCCAATCTGCTCGACTATCGCGAGTTGGGGCAGGTTGAGGAGTTCTGGTACCCGTCCAGCTACGATGGCCAGGACATCCACGCCTGGGTGGTCTGGCCGCCGGGCTTCGATCCTTCGAAGAAATACCCGCTGCTGCTTGAAATCCACGGCGGCCCCCATGCCGCCTACGGCCCGCATTTCTCGGTGGAAGTGCAGCTTTTCGCCGCCGCCGGCTACGTCGTGGTCTATGCCAACCCCCGGGGCAGTTCGAGTTACGGCGATGCCTTCGGCGGCTACATCCATCACAACTATCCCAGCGAGGACTACGACGACCTGATGTCGGCGGTGGACGCGATCATCGACCGCGGCGCCATCGACACCGACCGGCTCTACGTGACGGGCGGAAGCGGCGGCGGCGTGCTGACCGCCTGGATTGTCGGCAAGACCGACCGCTTTGCGGCCGCGGTGGTGGCCAAGCCCGTGATCAACTGGATCAGCTTCGCCTTGAGCGCCGACTACGCGCCGCTGTTCTCCAAGTATTGGTTCCCGGCCCTCCCGTGGGACGACCCGATGGGCTACTGGGAGCGCTCGCCGCTGTCGCTGGCCGGTGAGGTCTCGACGCCCACCATGCTCCTGACCGGCGAAGAGGACTGGCGCACGCCCATGTGGGAGTCGGAGCAGTACTACCAGGCGCTGAAGCTGCGCGGCGTGGAAACGGCGCTGGTGCGGGTTCCGGGCGCTTCGCACAGCATCGCCGCGCGGCCCAGCCAGCTATTGGCCAAGGTCAGCGCGATCCTGGAGTGGTTCAAGCGCCACAACGGCGAAAGCGAATCGGACGAGTAGGCTACCGGTCCTTCACCCATGGCAGTTTGTCCGGATCGACGTTGCCGCCCGACAGGATGATCCCGACGCGCCTGCCCTGAAATTTGCCGGGTTGCGCGAGCAGCGCGGCCACCGCGACGGCGGCCGACGGCTCGACGATCAGTTTCAGGCGCTCCCATGCCAGCCGCATCGCGTCCACGATCGACTCTTCGCTGACCGTGATGATCCCGGTCACATGGTCGCGCATGATCGGAAACGTGAGTTTCCCAAGCGTGGTCAGCAGTCCGTCCGCAATCGACTTTTTCCCGGTTGAAGGCATGATTCGGCCGGATTTCAGGGACTGCCATGCGTCGTTCACATTTCTCGGCTCCGCCCCGAACACGCGCGAGGCCGGGCGCAGGCTCCTTGCCGCCAGGGCCGTGCCGCTCAACAGTCCGCCGCCGCCCACCGGCGCGATCACCGTATCGATGTCGGCGACCTCCTCAAGCAGCTCCAGGACGGCGGTCCCCTGTCCGGCGATGACCCGGGGGTCGTCGAAAGGATGAATAATCTCCGCCTGCGTGCTTTCCGCGACCCGCGCCAGCGCGTCGTCGCGCGCCTGAGGCGTCGGCGCGCAATAGACGATCCTGGCGCCATGGCCGGCAACGGCCTTTTTCTTGATCGCAAGCGCGTTATTGGGCATGACGACCGTGACCGGGATGCCGCGCCAACCGGCGGCCATGGCCAGCGCGGCCCCATGGTTGCCCGACGACTGCGTGGCGACGCCGTGTCGTGCTTGTTTATCGGACAGTGAAAAAACCGCGTTGGTGGCGCCGCGCGCCTTGAACGCGCCGGCTTTCTGCAGGTTCTCGCACTTGAAGAAGACTTTGGCGCCCGAGACTTCGTTGACCGCGTTGCTGCTCAACACGGGCGTTCGGTGAACATACGGCCCGATGCGTTCGGCAGCGCGCCGAATATGCTCTATGGAAGGAACGCCATCACCGGATCTCATTTCGTCAAAATTGTATGTTCCGCCGGCCCAAACGCTTTGCATCGCGCGCGGCATTTGGTACAGTTCGCGCCTGTTGCCCGAAGTTCTCGAAAACTGCTGTCCGACGATGAAAAGAATCGCCCTGCTTAGCCTGTTGGTCTTCACCGTTCCGCTTGCCTCCTACGCTGCCGAGCCTGACCTGGAGCGCGGCAAAGAACTGTATTTCTTGTGCAGCACTTGTCATGGGCCTGCGGGCGAAGGCAATGCGCTACTGAATACGCCCGCTGCCGGCAAGCAGGACACCTGGTACGTGGAGCGGCAATTGATCAATTACCGCGCCAACCTGCGCGGCTACTGGGATCCACTGGAGGACATTTACGGCAATCAGATGAGAAACTTCGCGATTGCCCAGGTGCCGGACGAGCAGGCGATCATCGACATGGCGGCCTATATGCACTCCCTCGAGGCGCCGACGCTGCCCGTAACCGTGGAGGGCGACCCGGAGGAAGGCCGCAAGATTTACGAGGAGACCTGCATCGCCTGTCACGGGCCGAACGGAGAGGGCTCGACGTTGTTGGGCTCGCCGCGGATCTCCAACCAGTTCGACTGGTATCTGCTGCGGCAACTCGACGACTTTCTGAGCGGCGCGCGCGGCCAGCAGCGCGATGACATCTTCGGCACGCAGATGCGCTACATGGCGCAGGTGCTCGACACCGAGCAGAAGCGCAAGGACGTCATCTCCTACATCGCCTCGTTCAAGTACACCGAACAGCCCGACTGACCTGAGAATTCTCCGCGATGTAATGGGCGGCGGCCAGGTCCTGAGCGACGTTGCCGAGGCTCGTGTAGAGCGTTATCTCGTTTTCGCTTCGGCGCCCCTCGACGGAGCCGTCGATCACCGCACCGATTTCGCCGGCGAGGTCGCCTTCGCCGAGAAAGCCTTCTTCGATCGCCAGCAGGATGTCGCCGGCCTCCTTCATCGCGAAGTCCGTGATTTCCGTGAACACACGCGCGCGGCCCATCGTCTCGCCGTCGGCCTCCCGGGTCGTGGGCGAGTGCGATCCCACCAGGTTGACGTGACAGCCTTCCGCTAGCCGGCGGCCTTCGATAACGGGCTCCGTGGCCGCGCTCACCGCGCAGACGATGTCTGCGCCGCTTACCGCCTCGCGCGCCGTTTCGACGGGGGTCACGGCGACATCGTCGTCCGCATGGGCGGCGGCGAAGCGTTCGGCCTTCTCCAGGCTCGGCCCCCACACCCGAACTTCTCGAACCGGACGCACGCAGCGCATCGCTTCGAGGTGCGTTTCGGCCTGCACGCCGTAACCTAGAAGGGCCAGCACGGAAGCGTCCTCGCGGGCCAGCGCGCGGGTGGCGGCCCCGCTGGCTGCGGCGTTGCGGATACCGGTCACCGAGGCGCCTTCAACCAGCGCGGCGGGCGTCCCGGTTTCGAGGTCGAAAAGCAGGATGCAGCCCTGGATCATCGGCAGTCCGCGGGCGGGGTTCCCGGCATAGAGACTAATGAGCTTGGCGCCGAACGCGACGGGGGTGTCGCCGGGCATGATTCCCATACCGCCCTTGCCGCCGGCGACCGGGACGAAGGACCTGAGCGGGGGCGTGATTTCGCCCCGGTTGATCGCCGCCTGGGTGTCCGCCATCAGGTCGATGCACGCGTCCATCCGCAGGACGCGCCGCACCGTGTCGGCATCAAGGAAGGGAATGTCCGTCATTCCGCGTCTGCGTCGTGCGCCTTGCCGAGGTACAGCGAGGGTCCGTAGACCTGCCTGCCATCGACCTCCAGCCGGATCCGGTAGCGCCCCGGCTCGGGAAAGGTCACGTCTTCCAGCGGCAAGTTGAGCTGCGTCCTCGGCGGGGCGGCCGAACCGGGCGATTCCTCGACCTCGCTGAAGCCCTGGATCGTGAACACGGCCTTGTCGCCGGGGTCCAGCAGCTCGATCAGAAACGGCACGCGCCCACGCTCGCCGTCGTTCCAGCTCACCAGCCCGGCAAGCCGCATGCGCGGCTGGCGGGCGGGAAACGAAGGCGCCCGAAGCTCGTCGAATATGCCCCGGATCTCCAGTTGCCCGGAATCGTCGGAACCGGCCCGGTGGCAGAAGAAAAGTGCGCACTCCATGTGTGCAGTGTACCCACCATTCAGCGTAAAATATGCGGGTTGAAAGCGTGCGAGTCTTGTAACAGTTTACGGAATCGGATACCTTTCGCGCCGGTTTGCCAGAGAAGCAGAGGAACAGTATGAAGCGCTTTGCCTGTTTGATGATCAGCGCCGCCGCCATGGTCGCGGCGGGAACCGCCATGGCCGCCGGCGATGCCGCCCGCGGCGAGGCCGAATTCGCCGTTTGCGCCGTGTGCCACGGCGAGCAGGGCGAGGGCTTCGAGAAATACGGCGCTCCGAAGATCGGCGGCCAGGAAGACTGGTACATCATCCTCTCCCTGACGAACTTTCGCGCCGGCGCGCGGGCCAGGGACAACTGCGACGTAGCGGACGTGGCCGGAACGTTGGAACGCGCCAAGGCGGAGTCGCCCGAATACGCGGAGATCGAGGCCGAACTGGCGACCCACTTCGAGGGCGGGCTGCCCTCCGGCGGCGCCTGCAGCCAGCCGTCGGCGGACGTGCATGGCTCGTTGATGCGGGCGATCGCTCTGACATTGGAAGACGACCAGTTGGTTGAAGACCTGGCTGCCTATGCCACTTCCCTTACGCCGCCCTTGCCGCCGGTGACAGTCGAAGGCGACGTCACTGCCGGCACGACGGGCTACGCAACGTGCATTGCCTGCCACGGCGCGAACGGCGAGGGCATCCAGGCACTGAACGCTCCCGCGGTTGCCGGTCAGCATGACTGGTACACGCTAAGACAGCTGATGAATTACATGTCCGGCGTTCGGGGGACGAATCCGCAGAACATAACGGACATGCAGATGCGGCCCATGGCTCAAGTCCTGATTACGCCCGAAGCCATAAAGAACGTAACTGCCTACATCAACACGTTCACCGCGGACCAGTAGGATCACCTACGCAGGCGTGCAACTGCGAGGCCCGAACGGGCCGCTTCACGCATCCCGCTGCTGCGGATCGCATTCTTTACCTATAGTCTAGGAATAGATTCTATATACCTGTTAATAAACAGGTAATCATTCCTCATTTCCACGCGATCAGCCGTGCCGGGCACGCGGGCGTATGATCGGGAATACCTTTTTCCCTGGGAGGAAACAGTTGTGGAAATGTCTGGACCGTTCATTGATATCGTAATCGCCGTGGTCGTCGCACTCGTCATGTCGAAGGGGTTCAAGGTGGTGACCCGCGAAGGTGACATCTGGACGACGCTTGGCCGGATCGCGCTTTGCTACGTGGGGGCCGTGTGCGGCGGCGACATGGTGGCGGGTTCGTTCACCGGTATGGGCGTCGATGTCCTGGGTTCCCTGCTCGGCGCAGTGGGCCTCTACCTCATCGTGACCGAGATTCTGAGAAGCCTCAAGGAATAGTCGAACAAGCGCGTTCGCGGGATTCGTGCGCCGCGATCCCGCGAAACTTCGCTCCAGGCTACTGCCTATGGGAAGCTGTGGCCGGTTCGAGCGGCGGATTGGTTGTACGCGTTCATCCGGGGCACATCGAGTTGGTTCGATGCAGGCCCGGCTGCCTCACTGTCGTGTATGGAGCGCCTTAGTACCAGCTCGGTCGGCGCGGCATCGCCACGCTGGTAGCCCACGAACGCGCCGATCAATGCGCCGATGACTGCCCCGACCAGTACTTCGCCGGTATAGTCGACTGATTCTCCTCGGGTCGCGCGACCAAACGCTTCGTCAAAGCCTCCGTCCAGGTCGTTGGAACCCGCGACGGCGACTCCGACACCAGCGCCAGCCGCTGCGCCGACCATCGCGCTCTCCATCGTATTGCAGCCGCTTGCGACCACGGCCATGGCCACGGCCATCAGGGCGGTAATGATTCGCCTGTTCATGTAGTAAGAACCTCCCGATCTATGGCTTGTTTACTTTACCGCGAGCCCGGCTCCTTCCTTCTTGAACGGCGTGTGTTCGCCGGCGATTTCGACGTAGCGCGCCACTTGTTCGCGCTCGCTGGCGAGGTAGCCGGTCAGCGCGTCCGCGAACCCTTCGTGGCGTACCCAGTGCGTCGAGTATGACGTTACGGGCATGAACCCGCGGGCCAGCTTGTGTTCGCCCTGTACGCCCGGGTCGAAGAGTTCCAGGCCTTCGCGGATGCAGTAGTCGATGCCCTGGTAGTAGCAGGTCTCGAAGTGCAGGCTGTGGTAGTAGCCGCGGCTGCCCCAGTAGCGCCCGTACAGCGCGGTGTCGCTGCGGAAACAGATGGCCAGCGCAACCGCTTCGCCGTCGAGCCGCGCCAGGAACACGACCAGCGATTCGGGGATTTCGCGCGTGACCCGCTCGAAGAACCGGTGATTCAGGTACGGATACTGGCCGCGCTTCAGGTAGCTCGCGGCGTAGAGCGGATACAGCGTCTCCCAGAGTTCCGGCGTGAGCGCATCGCCGCTTAGCGTCTCGAAGCGGATTCCGGCTTCATTGACGCGCCGCCGCTCGCGGTTGACCTTCTTGCGCTTGGCGGAGCTGAAGGTCTTGAGATAGTCGGAGAAATTGGCGTAACCGTCGTCCTGCCAATGGAACTGGCAGTCGGTGCGCAGCATCATGCCTTTTTCCTTCATCCACCCGGCGTCCTCAGGAGTGGGAAACAGGCAGTGCAGCGAACTGGCTTCCAGGCGATGGGCCAGCTCCACCGCGCCGGCCAGCAGCAGGGCTGGGGCTTCGGCGCCGTCAGCCCCTGATTCCGTGCCCGCGCACAGGAAACGCGGCCCGGCCACCGGCGTGAACGGGACGGCGTTGAGCAGCTTCGGGTAGTAGTCGTAACCGGCGCGCTGGTAGGCCGCCGCCCAGGCCCAGTCGAACACGAACTCGCCGCGCGAGTGGCTCTTGAGGTACAGCGGCATGGCGCCGACCGTGGTGTTCTGGTCGTCTTGCAGCAGCAGATGGCAGGGCTGCCAGCCTGTTTCCGCGGAAACACACCCGGACACCTCCAGCGCGTTCAGGAATTCGTGACGCAGGAACGGATGGGAGCCCCCGGCCAGCGCGTTCCATTCGCCGGCCGCGACTTCGCTGATGTTGTCGAGCACCCGTATCCGCATGCGCTATAGGTTAACTGGAGGGAGGGCGTCTCACCCTCCACGAGGCCGGGACGGCCTCGTCCCCAGGTTAGAGGGCGGGACGCCGCGAGGGACATGCCCTCGCTCCCAGGCTACAAAGGATTGGCGTCGCAGAACTTCTCGGCGTCCAGCGCGGCCATGCAGCCGGTGCCCGCGGAAGTTATCGCCTGGCGATATACCGAATCGGCCACGTCGCCGGCCGCGAACACGCCCGGCACGCTGGTGGCCGTGAAGCCGCCCTCGTCGCCGCCGCGCGTGACCAGGTAGCCGCCCTTGTGTTGCAGCGAGTTCACGAACAACGATGTGTTCGGGTCGTGGCCGATTGCGATGAACACGCCGGCCACCTCGATCTCCTCGACCACTCCGTCTTCCTTCGTACTCTGGATCTTGACCCCCGACACCTGGTTGCCGTCGCCCAGCACGTCCACCAGGACCCGGTCCCAGCGAATATCGACCGGCCCGTCCGGCCCGGCGCGTTCGAAGAGTTGCTGCTGCATCATCTTCTCCGCACGCAGCGCGTCGCGGCGATGGATCAGCGTCACGCTCGAGCAGATGTTGGACAGGTACAGCGTTTCCTCGACGGCCGTGTTCCCGCCGCCCACCACCGCTACCGGCTGGTCGCGGAAAAAGAACCCGTCGCAGGTGGCGCAGGCCGACACGCCCTTGCCCAGGTATGTCTGCTCGCTCTCCAGGCCCAGGTAGCGGGCGGTGGCGCCGGTGGCGATGATCAGCGACTCGGTCCGGTATTCTTCCAGTGCGCCCTTCAGCGTGAACGGCCGGCGAGACAGGTCCGCCTCATCGATATGGTCGTAGACGATCTTCGTGCCCAGCCGCTTCGCGTGCAGTTCCAGTTCCTCCATCAGGTGCGGCCCCATCAGTCCCTCGCGGCCGCCCGGCCAGTTTTCCACGTCGGTCGTGGTCATCAACTGGCCGCCCGGTTCGTTGCCCGTGATCAGCACCGGCGACATGTTCGCGCGCGCCCCGTACACGGCCGCGGAATAGCCGGCGGGACCGGAACCCAGGATGAGCAGTCGGTGGATGGAATTCGGCACGGCGGAAAGTTTATCCGGGTTTCTATTGGGCGACCACCGGAATAAGATTAGCCGCCAAGTGAAGGCGAAGGAACGAACCTGGTTGGAGCGCGCGCTGCGCGAAGGCGGATTGTGGCTCTGCCTGGGGCTGGGGGTGCTGATGTTCGCGGCCCTGATCAGCCATGTTCCGGACGCCGCGGAAGCCGGCCTTGAGGGTTCCAACCTGGTCGGCATCGCCGGCGTGGCCTTCGCCGGCCTGGCATTCGCGCTGGCCGGCAGCGCTTCCTACCTGTTTCCCGCAGCCGTGATCGGTTTCAGCGCCTGGTACCTCGCGCCGTCGCGGGCCCGCGACGACTGGTCTTGGCCGGACGCGGGCGTGCGCGCCGCCGGCCTGGTGCTGGTGGTGGTCTGCGGATGCGGGTTGCTTGAGCTATCCGCGCGCGGAGGGCTCGGCGGGGGCGACATCGGCGTCTGGCTCGACGACATCCTGGCGCCGGTGCTGGGCGACATGGGCGCCTGGGTGGTCCTGCTGGCGCTGTGGATGACCGGCATCACGCTGGTGACCGGCCTTTCATGGGTGGGCCTGACGCAGGCCACCGGACACTTGACGCTGCGCGGTCTCGGTTGGCTGTGGGACGGCGTGTATTCCGGCCTCGTCGCCCTGTTCTCGCTGGTCGGCCGCCGCGAGCCGTCAAAGACCCGCGGACGGCGCAGGACGAAGATCGCCGGCCCGTCACGCAGGCGGCGCGCCGCTGCCGCTCCGAAGCGGCCGAGAAAGATCGAGCCCGACATGCCCGTCAAGCCCGCAACCGGCGGGGACCTGCCGTCGCTCAGCCTGCTGTCCGACCCGCCGCCGGAGACTTCGCTGCAGTCCGAAAGCGTGTTGCGCGACCAGGCCCGGCGCCTGGAAGAGAAGCTGCAGGAGTTCGGCGTGGGCGCAACCGTGGTCGCGGTGTCTCCCGGCCCGGTCGTGACGCTGTTCGAGGTGCAGCCGGCCGCCGGCATCCGTGCCAGCCGCATCACCAGCCTGGCCAGCGACCTGGCGCGCTCGCTGATGGCGCACAGCGTGCGCGTGGTCGAGTCCATGCCCGGCAAGTCCACCGTGGGCCTGGAGATCGCCAACAACGAACGGATGCTGGTCACGCTGGGCGAAATACTTCGCTCGCAAACCTACGCCAGGGCGAATTCGAACCTCACGCTGGGGCTGGGCAAGGACATCGCCGGCCACCCGGTCGTGGACGACCTGCAGAAGATGCCACACCTGCTGGTGGCCGGCGCCACCGGCTCGGGCAAGTCGGTGGCGATCAACGCCATGGTCCTGAGCCTGCTCTACAAGTCCTCGCCCGAAGCCGTGCGGATGATCATGATCGACCCCAAGATGCTGGAACTGTCGGTTTACGAGGGCATTCCGCACCTGCTGTGCCCAGTGGTCACCGATGTCAGCGAGGCGGCCAACGCGCTTCGATGGTGCGTGGCCGAGATGGACCGCCGCTACCGGCTGATGTCCTGGGTGAAGACGCGCAGCGTGGAGGGCTTCAACAATCGCCTGGAAGTCGCCCGGGAGTCGGGCGAGCCATTGCGCGGGCCGCCGGAGGGCGGCGAGGAAGACCCCGAGCCCGGCCCCGAACTGGAACCGCTGCCGCGCATCGTGGTCGTGATCGACGAGCTTGCCGACCTGATGATGGTGGTCGGCAAGAAACTGGAAACGCTGATCGCGCGCCTCACGCAGAAGGCCCGCGCCGCCGGATTGCACCTGATCGTCGCCACGCAGCGCCCGTCGGTGGACGTCATTACCGGCCTGATCAAGGCCAACATCCCGGCGCGCATCGGGTTCCGCGTGGCCTCCCAGGTCGATTCGCGCACCATCCTCGACCAGGTGGGCGCCGAGACGCTGCTCGGCAAGGGCGACATGCTCTACCTTCCCCCAGGCTCCGGCGACCTGCTGCGCGTGCACGGCGCGTTCGTGGAAGATGGCGAGGTGCTGAAGGTGGTCGCCGAACTCAAGCGCACCGGCGGCCCCAGCTACGACGAGCAGGTCACGCAGGGCCCGGTGGAGTCGGAAGAAGCCGACGCGGCCGGCGCCGACGGTGGCGAAGTGGACGAACTCTACCCACAGGCAAAGGAAATCGTCACCGAGACCGGCCGCGCCTCGATTTCCTACGTCCAGCGCCGGCTGCGCGTAGGCTACAACCGCGCAGCCCGCCTCGTCGAAGAACTCGAACGCGCCGGCGTAGTCTCCGCCCCCGACGGCCGCGGCGAACGCCGCGTGGTAGGCGGCCCCGAATAATGCGAATCAGGAGATGGATTGCGTTGGCAGTGGTATTGCCGGCGGTCCCCGCACTGGCGCAGGAAGCCGGCGACGACGGTGCTCTCAAACGCTTCTTCCAAACCACCCAACACCTCCAGGCCGACTTCACCCAACTCGAATACGACGGCGACGGCATCTTCCAGAAGGAGAGCACCGGCCGCCTCTACCTCTCCCGCCCCGGCCGCTTCCGCCTCGACTACCTGGAACCCGACGAACTGATGATCTGGGCCGACGGCGAGAACCTCTCGATGTTCGACAAGGAACTGGAGCAGGTCACCGTCTACAAGCAGACCGAACAGCTCCGCGAATCCGCTGCCGCGCTGCTGGCCGGCGACGCATCGGTCCTGGAAAGCTACGAAGTCAGAGAGGCCGAATTCGACGACGGCCTGCAATGGTTCGACTTGACCGGCGCGGACGCGGAAGAGGGCGACCTGCGCCTGGCTCTGCGGGGCAGCGTGCCCGCGGTGCTCGAGTTCGCCGACGACCTCGGCAGCCGCGTGCGCATGCTGCTGTTCCGCCTGGACCTCGACAGCGAACTTGACGACGACGTTTTTGCCCCGACAATTCCGCCCGGAGTGGACATCTTCGAGGCGGCCGAATCGTGATCGATCCCAAACTACTGCGCGAGCAGCCCGATACCGTGGCGCGCAACCTCGCGCGCCGCGACGCCGCCTTCGACACGGCCGCCTACGCGGAGCTGGAAGCGCGCCGCAAGAAGTGGCAGGTGCGCGTGGAGGAACTGCGCGCGCAACGCAACAAACTCTCGAAGAAGATCGGCGTGGCCGCCCGCGAAGGCGGCGACGTGGACGCACTCAAGCGCCAGGTCGAGAAAGCCACGTATGGCCTGAGCGACGCCGGCGGCGAACTCAAGTCCGTCCAGTCCAGCCTGCGCAAGATCGAACTCGACCTGCCCAACCTGCTCGACGAGGCCGTCCCTGACGGCACCGACGAAAGCGCCAACCGCGAACTCAAGCGCTGGGGCGAACCCCGCCCCGCCGGCGACGACGTGCAAGACCACGTGGCCCTCGGCGAAGCGCTGGGCCAGATGGACTTCGGCGCCGCCGCGCGCCTGGCCGGAGCGCGCTACACCGTCCTGACCGGCGAACTCGCGATCCTGCACCGCGCCCTGATCCAGTTCATGCTGGAACTGCACGTGCGCGAACACGGCTACACCGAAGCCTACGTCCCTTTCATCGTCAACCCCGAATCGCTGATCGGCACCGGCCAGCTGCCCAAGTTCGAGCAGGACCTCTTCGGCATCGAAAGCGAGCGCTCCGGCTACCTGGTCCCCACCGGCGAGGTACCGCTCACCAACCTGGTGGCCGGCCAGACAGTCAACGAAGCCGAACTGCCGCTCAGGTTCACCGCGCACACGCCCTGTTTCCGGTCCGAGGCCGGCGCCTACGGCAAGGACACCCGCGGCATGCTCCGCCAGCACCAGTTCGAGAAGGTCGAGCTGGTGCAGATCACGCACCCCGATCATTCCGACGACGCCCTGGAAGAACTGACCCACCACGCCGAAATCGTGCTCGAACGCCTGGAACTGCCCTACCGCAGGGTGGTCCTGTCGTCCGGCGACACCGGCTTCTCCTCGGCCATCACCTACGACCTCGAAGTCTGGCTCCCCGGCCAGGACCGCTACCGCGAAATCTCCTCCTGCAGCAACTGCAGGGACTTCCAGGCCCGCCGCATGAGCGCCCGCTGGAAGGGCAGGGACGCGCGCGGCTTCGTCCACACCCTAAACGGCTCCGGCGTCGCCGCCGGCCGCGCCCTCATCGCCGTGATCGAAAACTACCAGCAGCCCGACGGCGGCATCGTCATCCCCGACGCCCTGCGCCCCTGGATGGCCGGCGCGGATAGAATCTCAGCCTGATTCTCGATCATCGGAGAGGTGGCAGAGTGGTCGAATGCGGAGGTCTTGAAAACCTCTGACGGTTTACGCCGTCCGTGGGTTCGAATCCCACCCTCTCCGTTTTTGGTTCTTTTGAATATGCGTTAATGAACTTGGGGGAAAACCGCAAGGAATTCTCGTGGAAATTTCATAATCCCAAGATATTCTAGTGCTTTACGTCTGATCTCAGGAAATATCTTTCTGTCCCCAATCGCATTACATAGTGCCAACAACGTCTAGCAGTTCGCTACTTTGGCGTTAGTCCATCGTCCCTAGAATCAAGCGAGGGACCACAGTCGCATTTGAGAGTTGCAAATCTGGCAAACCCCGGAAAAGCCCGCGTTTATCCTGAAATAATCCTGTCAAGAATTTCATCTACTCCGTGCAACTTTTCCTGGACAACAGTCATAAGCTCTTCCATTGAACTCCTAGCCTCCGGTGTTCCGATTTCTTTTGAACTATATGCAACGAAACTGATTTTATTCCAGTCAGTAACGGTTGCCAGTTCTTGAGTTGATCCGCTATTCGGATAGTAGAAGAGAGCGTAATCAGAAGGGTCTTTGATTTTGGTTATGCCCCAAACATATTTGTCCATATAGCAAAAAATATATTCACTACCGTTCTTGATTACGCTGCTGATATTCTCTCGGTGCGAGATCATTGTATTTACAGCTTCTATTACTCGAGCACTCACTGCTCTTCTCCCGACGAACTATCAATACTCTCCATTTCTAATTGTCTCAGTTTTTCCCGGAGCTGTGCAACAATCGTGCGCTTCTCCGGTTCCGAGTGTGATTGCTTTTCTGATACAAAACGCTCTACGCTTTGCAGTTCCTCCTCGAACCAGGATCTTAGTCTCGGGTTGCCTCGTATCTGACCCAATACTTCGCTCATAATATTGATAATCTGCTCCTTTTGAGTTTCGTCGGCCACACGTAGATCTGCAATCCTGTCCAGCTTGCTCCTTAGTTCCGAGAGAGTAATCTGGTACCCATACTTGAGCAGTAGCCGAAAAACGGATGTAATCGCCCTGCGTTTTGTAAGGAAGATGTAAATGGCTATCCCGGAAGCCACGATTGTAAAGACGTCGGCCAAGCCGGATAAGCTGTCAAGTATTACTTCGAAAAAGTCCGCATTCTCCCCACTAAGGTCCCCGTTCTCACCATTCATGAGTCGCCGCTCCGCTTCAGAAGGCTCGAATGCGCTCTTAGGTGTTTTGGATAACACATTAGTGATGGCCTTTGGTCATTGCGAACACCATACGTAAGTCGAGTGTATGTAATCGATAGTAGACAAGAACACTGTTGGGACGCAGTTTCTGCGCTTTTGCGTTATTCAAACAAGTGAATTCTAACTTGACGCGGCGAGTGGAACTCCTCAATCCGCGCCCCGGAGAACGGATACTGGACCTGGGATGCGGTGATGGCGAGTTGACGCGGGTCCTGAGGGAGCGGGGCTGTGAGCCCGTCGGTATCGATTCCAGCCGCGAACTCATTGCCGCCGCACGGACGCTTGGTCTGGACGTGCGCGAGCAGGACGCCTGCGAAATGGAATTCGAGGATGAATTCGATGCGGTGTTCAGCAATGCCGCACTTCACTGGATAAGCGAGACCGACATCGTCATCGGGAACGTGTACCGCGCGCTGCGAGGCGGCGGGCGCTTCGTCGGGGAGTTCGGCGGTTACGGCAACTGCGCGGCGATCGTGTCGGCCCTCGTCGATGAACTGGAACTGCGCGGCCTTGACGGTTCGAACGCCAGCCCCTGGCATTTCTCGACGGCCGATGAGTTCAGCAACAGACTGGCCGCAGCGGGATTCAGCGTGCCGTATATCGAACTGATCCCGCGTCCGACGCCGCTGCCCGAAGGAATGCAGGGTTTTCTTGCGACGTTTGCAGACAGTTTTGCTGCGCATGTTGCGCGTGATCAGCGCAATGGATACCTGTCCGCTGTTTGCGACCGGCTCAAACCGCTGCTCCGGAGGAATGGCGAGTGGATCGCGGACTATGTGCGGTTGAGGTTTGAAGCGATTAAGGAGTGACCTGGGAAATCCCGAACTGGCGGCACGCGACCGCCATCTTCTCGCCTTCCAAAAGACGGGCTATGAATCGAAGTCGTTCAATCATTGGCTTACGCTCTCTTGGGGGCATCCGGGACTCCCAAATACACAATGTGTCAACCATGTCTCCAGAATAATCTGTAAGCTTTCTCTCGATAAGCACATGTCCCACTTAGACGACCTTCCCCAGCGCGACCAGAATCGGAATATCCAAGAGCAATCGGAAGCCGCGTTCCAGACGGCAGTTTCCGATTGCGGGGCCTTCGTCGTTCAACGCAGAGACAGGTTCGATTACGGCACAGATTTCCAGATCGAAGCCAGCGACGCCGGCTCAATGACGAATGTTCGGGTGCATGCCCAACTGAAAGGAACCGCGCGCGATCCCAATGCGGACGGATCCGTGTCCGTGTCCATTAGCAGAACGAACCTGAATTACCTGGCCATGACGCCGGGCGCAATCCTTGTTTGCTACCACGTCCCCTCAGGACGGCTGCTGGTAAAGCGTGTTGACGATGTATTCCGCGACTACGGGCACAGGGGCGAAGCTTTGGGGCAGCAATCAACCGTAACAATCAGGTTCGTGGACGACTTTGACGGGGATTTTCAGGTTGCGCTGAAGAATTATGTCGTTGCGTCTGCAAGGGCGGCACGAGACACTCGAATCGATTTTGCGACCCGCCCGCCCGAGAGCCTGTCGTCCCTCGGCACCGAAACAGCTCTCGACTTACCCGTTCCCGCTGATCCAGGTCACGCGGCAGTAATGCTTGGCGAACTCTATGAACGGGGCCATGACCGAACAATAAGCCGATCTTTCGACAGGTTCCTGGCCGTACTCGGTCCGTCGCACAGGTCACTCATGCATGCGTACATGGCCGAGATCAATTTGGGGATCAATGGTGAAACATGCAGTGAGTCCCGGATCGCTGACGGCATCGACGTCATAAGCAGTCGTCTGGATGACCGGCATTTTTCCAAGGGCTCCTTGCTGTACTGCATTGGCAATGGCTGGCTTGCCCTCGGTGAGCACGAAAGAGCCGTGGATGCCTATTCGTCGGCTCTCGAGCTGTTGGTAGAGCCCGAGGATTCGAAACCTGCTGCCCAGTGCTGCAAGAATCTTGGGGCAGCCCTTGAGAAACTTGACAGGGGTGACGAGGCTCACACCTACTACCTGCAAGCACTGGAATTGGATCCCAATCTTGCCGAGGCGCATTTGGCACTTGCCCGCTGGTACATGCGCCGAAATGTGGAACTCGATCGGGCTCTGCAGCACTTCGACGCAATCGTCTGGCCCGTCAGGGCTGACGAACGATCACGGATGGTTATGGGTTGGCGCGCTGACCTATTGTTCAGGCTGGGAAGACCCACGGAAGCCTTTCGAGATATACGTGCCCTGCTGGGCAATGCGGAAGAGAACGCCTGGATATGGCCCTGGTGCGCGCGACTGGTGGCAACTTACGGTAAAACGTCGGTGGACTCAGCGCGTGACTCGGCAGAATTTTGGGATCGATTCCTGGACAGGTTTGCCGATCAGCCGTTTGCTCTGAGCGAGAAACTGCTATGCATCTGGTTTATCCAGGCAAATGGCGGAAAGACCGCATGGGATTATGAAGAATTCCGAGACGCCATTCCGGAAGCTGAAGATCAAGGCGCACAGGACCCTGCGTACTTATGGGATCGAGCCGGGCATTGGGCGCAAGACGAGGAAAACTGGCCGGAGGCAGAGTATTGCTACCGTAAAGCCTACGAACTGTCTCCTGCCAAGTATGGCTATTGCCTCGGCACCGCATTGAACTTTCTGGACAGGCATGAGGAGGCCCTGCCGATACTGCTGGATCAGGCGACGACTCACCTACCGGATGCGATGAGTTGGTTTCAAGTTGCCTTGGCGTACGAGAAGACCGGCAAAACGAAAGAGTGCATCCGTGCCTACAAGCGCGCGCTGGAACTGGACGAGAACTACGACCTGGCGTGGTTCAATCTGGGAGGGGTCTACTGGAACTCACAACGCACGGCAGAGGCCCTCGCGACCTGGCGCGAAGCGATCCGCCGGTTTCCGGAGCATCCGCTAACGTGGAAACTCCTAGAGAGGTTGTCAGATCAATTAGGTTCTCGAAGCTGAATTGACCATTCGCGTCAATTCCTCAGAAGGAGTTGCGGTCGCCTCGTGAGAGTTCCTTGGCATCCTCCGCGATTTGCCGACAGAAATCCCTCTCCAAGTCGAACTGCCACAGTGCGCGGTCCAAGGTGCGCATATCCACTTTGAATCGTTTCCTGAGGCAACGGCATTCTTTGAGAAAAGCAGGCCAGTCTGAGTCTCCATAATTCCCTGTCTCTTTTCCCAGCGAACGTACCGCTCGAAAGTCGATGATTGGGTAGTGGTCACGGGGAAACGCGAAATGCAGGAAGGCGCTCGCTACCGCCAGCCCGACGCCTTCCAATTCTCGTATGTGCGCCATGCGTTCTTCGTCTGTATTCGCCGAAAAGGAAGATGCAGACCATCGCTCGACACGTCCGTTTCGATTGCTCTTGATCTTGTCCTTGTTCTGGTGGCTCATCTTCCAGCGCCCAAGGCATGCGAGATCGAATCGAGTCAAATGTCGTGGAGTTCTATTGCGCGCTTCGCTGATCACACTTTCGATCCATGAGTCTTTTTCGAGATCAAACGCCGAATAACGTTTCGCATACCGCTTAATCGCTTCTGGACTCTCCAAGTCCTCATGGAGCGATGGAACCCACCTACTTGTACTTGTCATGTGTACTCCTTCCGCTATGTTGAATTCAGCCTCTTCCTTACTCTCGTGAAATCATGCCGAAGTTCTGGGAGTGGGTCCTCCCTTGCCTCCTTTTGCCAGCGGCGTATGGCTTTGTGGTCATCAAATCCTCTCTTGCTCATTGCCAGCGCCAGTTGAGAGCAGAACCAGCGCAGACGCGGCACGTTGTAATCCTCATCTTGCTGTGAGTCATACTGGAGCTGTCCGGCTAACTTGCCTAGTCCCTCTGCGGTAAGGTCTCCGATGGCTTCTCGCTGTTCGTCACTACCTTCAGAAAATATCCACTCGGCAATTCTCAGCGCATGTCCGAGAGAAGCCTTCCTGCGAATCGCGATTATCACGCCTAGTTCACGCACTAACTCAGCGGGCGGGGGAACCAACCCGAAAGCCACATCTGAGGCTGATCGCAGCCAAGTGCCTAATCCGCGCACTGCGTCGGCGGCCACCTTTTCCGAGTCCGAGGCGAGCGCCAATCGAAGGTCGTCAACTATTTCGTCTGTTAATTCCGGCAACAACCGGATCAGGCCCGAGTACAAGGCGCGGGCCGGAACTTCGGAATCGTTAAGGCGCTTCACTTTTTCATATAAGGATTGGGCAACTTCGGCAGAAATACCGATTTCCAATAGAACGAATTCGAGACCGGCAATTGCATCTCGGGCCTTCGTGTCCTGATCTTCTGTAAATATTGGAGCCGATTCTCCTTGGGAGAGCGGCAGCGGCACCGGGATTGGCAATTCTGCCCATTGCTCGGTTGCTCGCGCGAGGATCAGCCGCTCATGATCGGAAAGCGCGAGCGGTTTACCCCGGGTACGCAGATTTCCAAGTGCACGTCCAACATGGTGGAGAATCTCTCCGGATTCGCGCTGCGAGTTTTCCTTCTGCTGACCCGAGCCAAACCATTTGGCCCGAAATCGTTCCGCGGCTAGGCCTCGCTTTGGTTCGGGCATCACGAGAAACGCCCAGTCGAACATGTCAGTACCGGAAGGAAGCCCCTCTTTGCTGTCAAAATCGTCGCCCCAAAGTGCGTAAGCAATCTGCGAGCGTTCCTCGGCAGTTGGATTTACGACCTCCATTAGCGCACTTATCCTGTTGGCGGCTCGACGGCGCGCCTCCGTACTGCCTCTCATGCCGCGAGTGAGCAATCTAAAGACATCTTTCAGTCGGGGGCGGTTAGGAGCCGTTCGCCGTATTCTCGGACGCCTGCCGCGCCGCAACGCGTCGCATGGGTCCGGATAGTCTTTTACGAACGACCTTGTGCCATCAGCATGTAGGAAACCCGCCTCAATTCCATCCAGACCGACAATTGGCCTCTCGAAGAGATCCAGAATGCGTCTTCTTCGGCGCGTCTTTGGCAAAGCCTCCCACGACCGCGCAAGTAGGTTGTACATTGGACCTGCGATCTGCATCGTCGCAGCAACGTCCTGGTTCGCATACCAATTCAGTGCTTTGGTGAGGACTGCATCGATCTTGTCTGCTTCCAGCCGCAGCACGAAGCGTGATAAAGCTTCCATGCACACCAGTAGCCGCTGCCGCCAATGATCTTGCCGAAGGCTCCTCTCGGCGGCGATGCGCGGCAGGATGAAATCGATTGCCTGCATGCAGTCCTCGGCCAGTCTCCCCACAGCATCGTCGGGGATCGTCGCCACGCGAGCGCGCGAAAGCAGATAATTCAGTGTTCCCCGGGTTTCATAGTTGGCTGCCCGCAAGACAAGTCTCGCCGCGAGTTCCTGTTCGTACTGCCACAGTTCCCGGGCAGCGAGTTCCAGGCCGTTCGCTGAAACCAACCGAATCCCCACACGGGGCGGCAAGGCGTGTATTTCGAAAAAACGAACTGCCCGGTGCGACGCCACCCAGCGATCGAAATCTGCTCGAGAAATCGACCAACCCTCCTTCCATTCCCTATCCAAGTCGAAGTGAGGGCCCTTTTGGAGCTTGCCCTCGCTCTTGATGGCTTGGGTTATATGCTGCAATTCGTACGGCGCATTGCAATGCACGCTCGTCAATTCAGCCCATCTCTTCTGCGCTTCCTTCTGCGCTGCCCAGTATTCTTCCCAATCCAAAGAATCCCCGGCGCATACGAGAGCCCAAGCTTCCCGAGATTTAGGGCCTACATCGGTATCACTATCGGGAACGCTCCTCGCTTCGTGCAGAGCCCGGGTATTCAATTCTTTCGCTTCGTTGTCGAGACTGATCTCGTATTGCAGGGCAGCCTTGCGCATCATCCACGCGGGGTCGCAATCTTCCGTTCGCCACTTCGCGAGCAATTTCTCCAATGACTCAAAGTCCAGCGCAAAGACCGACCATAGACATCTCTCATGCTGAATGTGGTGTTCAATGTCCGGATTGCCGTCCTTAAACCACGACGCAGCCGATAGGCGCTCGTTGAACTCGTCCTCGTCGAATCGAAATCGCGCTGCCGTAGCCAGCGTCATGTTCACGGCAATCCAGGATTCCGCAATTGCCGTCCAATCGGCTTCGGGTACCGCCATGCCGTCAATTTCTTGGCGATGGCAATCAAATTGCTCAAGAACTTCGCGAGCGGCCGACACAAGCTTCGAGGCTTTTTCTTCCAGCTCGGAGATGGGTGCAAGCACTATTTCCAAGCGCCAAATTAACTCGCGCAAGGCTCGTAAACGCCCTTCCGCATCCATTTGAGGCAAGACTCCAACGACGGAATCGATGTGATCTCGCGCGCCTTTCCCCGCACTTCTGATTGTTCCTCGGACACGCGACGGGGCGCTCAGCCATCCCGGGTATGTTTGCGTTCTGTTGTAGTTCCAAGCGTCAATCAGTGCTCGAACTGCATCAAGCTTGCCTTCGGGCGATTCTCTGTCGTCAGGATCCTGCGTGGGTTCCACTTTCGGAATACTGATGGCCTTTGTCGGCATCGGTTCGAGGTGCTCTGGAATCTCCTCGCCTGCCCACTTTGGTGTGGTGGGCCAGTTGTATATGTCATACGGTTGCCCGTACTTCAGCGAATGCAGAATCCATTCGGTAGCGTAAGCGTGCCGCAGGTGCCGCGGATGTTTGCGCCATTCGCCTGCCTGCGGATGTCCGGCGAGATCGATCGGCACGATGTTGCGGCTTTCGAGCATGCGGCGGCGGTGAGGCAGCAACTCCAGCCATCCGGCCAGATATATCTTGGGCGCCGAATCCCCGAGGTTGTCCCGAACCCACCCGGACCAATGCAGAAAATTAGGATCGTCGCCGGAGAACCCGATCAGCACTAACAGGTTCTCCATCATGGCCTGCTGCACGGTGTTAACAAAGGGCGCGAACAACGCCGGGTAAGTGCGGTAATCCTCTTCAGTGCAGATGAGTGGAAATCGTGCATCCACCGATCCGTGTAGCTTTACGATGCGTGGCCGGGTCGCGAGCGGAATCTCTTGTGTGCTCCGCACAGGGCTGAAATGGTGTTCAACAATGGAAGGAGCAGCCCGCTCCAAAAGAGTGTCCCAATTGGTTGTGAACACATCCCGCCATGGCAGCCTGAGAAGCTGCACGTGCGCATCTCCCGGCACGAAGTCCCCGTCGCGAATCTTCGCGCGCAAGTGCCTGTGCAGGGCGGGTCTGCCAAAGGCCGCCTCAAATTCCTGCGCCAGTCTGACAACGTCTCTTGTGGAAGCTTCATTGGCAGCTGGGCTGTCATTCCGCCCATTGCTTGGGGGATACAACTGCGGGAGCATGCCCGCAGCGAGTTCTTTCCATGTAGGCGGCGCTATTGCGGACGATCGAATGCTTACCGCGTTTGCACTGAACCCCGACCCGATCATTACGACAGCGCCTTGGGCGCGATCATGAAGCGCGTCGCGGACACGTTCAATGTGGCTTTGGTCAGAGAATTCCATCGTTCAGCGGGACAAATCGGGCTCGTATTGAAGGATTTCTATTTTGCCGCGCCGATCCGGCAAATGATGCTTTAGGTGGGTGAAGCCGTATAAATCGCAGCCAATCTGTCTAAGGGATGTTTTGATGACTAGTAGCTCTAGCGTTCGCTCGCGTCAATCAACCGCATTACCAAGTTGAAGGTCGAATTGAAATCGTCGATCGTATAAGAGGACGTATCGAACGACCTTGAAAACAAAGAAGAGAAAATGTCACTCCACACTGTGTAGTACTTAAGGCAGTGTTTTTCGGTTCCGAAAATCTGCCCATACTGCCCGCAAATGAGCGCATGAGTAATTCGCTTGCGCTTGCCATTGGCTTCTTTGGCCCTGGCAATCTGCTGCGGGTCCAACTTCACAAGAACGAGTGGCTGCCTCTTGTTCATGGTGATTCTCATTCCTTAGTTAGCAAAACGCGTTTGGACCTACGTTTGACAGATGGGTCAGCCGCAATCGAAATTGTAGGCACAAGATGAGGCGCGAATCAGAGACCAAGCATCGCGATTCAAACCAAACATCAGCTGGCAAAGGCGCAAGATTTACAGGGATTGTTTACCTTCTGCGGAATAGTGGTCAAGCACTGCCACGATCCGTTCCAGGAGCGGATCGAATCCGGAAAAATCGATTTTATGTGAGTTGGGCCTTACAACGTACTTTGCGAACATTTTTTTTCCGTACTCGGTCTGCGTGTCGATACTTCCACTGGGGTTGAATTTCTTTTCGTTAAGGCGCTTGTTTTTCCATTCGGCTGGGAACAAATCCTCAATGCAGCTTTGTTCTTTGGTCTCGGGCGTTTTGATGAGGTAGAGATTCTTGGTTATGTGATAAAAGTCATCCGTAGAATCCACTGTGATCGAAATGCCAAAATTCTTTCTCACCGTGCTGCCGATGGACTCAAGACCGTTATCGTTATCGAGAACAAGGATTACCGGATAGGCCATGGGCACGTGTTGGAATGGCTTTCTTTTTCTCGCATCGAAATTACGCAGATAGTCCAGCGGAATTGACTTCAAGTCCCCCGTGCCTCCCCCAAGGTCAATGATTTCGTGGGCCTGCCCGGTATAGTTGAAGAACCGTATCGCAAACTTAAATCCGCTCTCTCCCGGCTCTCCCAGTTGAGGATGAAAGATTTCGCGGAACCTTATCGCTTCACGAAGATAGATTGGATCGGTCTTCCCTTCGGTGATTATGAGTGGCGCATCCAGAGCTATGCAGTACTTGTAGAAAAGAAAGCGCCTGTACAGTGTCCGGATTGCTCTTGGCTTAAGACGCTGATCCTTAATCCCCCTGCGGTCCTCGCTCTGCGTGACTGCATAAATGTGGCTGAGAATGCCTTCGAGCGGATTCAGGTTTACCGTCAGGTCGGGCTGCGGATCCACTCCGGGGCTGACAGGTGGGGTAAAGGACCGAAAATAGGTTCCCGACTGAAAGAGGGAGTCGCACATGGCCCTCGCCTTGCGATAGTACTCGCTCCTTATGTTGACTTTCTCATTGACGACCAGGCCGGTGACCATCTGGCGGCTGCCCCTGCAATGCATACGGGTCTTGGATGGATTGATCTTGAAACCCGCACGCCTGATTTCGTGAACCAGTTCGGCACCCGGCGCCCAACCGAACAGACTCTCTGAATCTTGAACCGCTAAGGCCTCAGGGAAGTCTCTCTGACTTGTAGAAAACGTAATGTCGTCCGCATATCGCGAATACCGCACGCCATGCTTTTTTGCGATTCTTAGCAATCGCAGATCCAAAATCTGCCCAATCAACTCCGAAATGACTGGGGAGCAGGGGCTACCTTGAGGCAACGCCTCTCCGTCACATGCAATTTGCGCAATCGTGGTTGCAACCTGTTCCTTAAGCGCGAAAGCCTTGTCTTTTAGAAAGAACCCGCGCACACGGCCGAAATTAAATGACGGGAAGAAATCCTCGATATCGATATTCAGCACATAACGTCGGCGTTTGTGATTCTTGGCGTTGGAAGCTATCGTGCGTGTCTTCCTGAAACCGTAGGAGACGGGCCGAGCCTGGCGCTCTTCCTCAATTTCGGCGAGGCAACCATAGAGATAATGGGCAAGATGCGATTGAAGCTTCTTGAGTTGCGGGTTTGGAGCCTTGATAGTTCGGATACCACCGCTCTTCTTCGCAATTTCAAAAGTAGTGTATTTACGCTCGGGTGGCGTGACGTAAATGATGGATGTTAAGGCGCTCGGCTTGTATCCTAGTAGTCTTGCGAGGTCCTTCCTGTCCTTGGCGGCTTTTAGCTTGTCACGATAGTTCACACTTCCATTTGGCAAGGTGGACTTGCAGGCACTCCTACGCAATCACGCAGTTCGACAAAACTCTTGACGAGTAAAGTCGGAATAGGAATCAGGGCAGCAAAAGCGCTTTCCTGACATTGAATCATATGTCTCGAACCCGGACAACAAATCTACCTGCAAGTCCGCGCAAGAGGGTAGCATGTCTGTGGCTAACAGGATAGCCAAATGTCGTTATAGGAGAGGAAGCTACCTCTCTTGTTAATACAAAATACATTCCGTACCAATACAGAAAACTGGGGTTGTCGCCTGGGTTTCGGCGCAAACAAGAAGCGCGTCATGCACACGCTCAATATGGCTTTTGGTCAGAGAATTCCATGGTTCAGCGGGAAAAACCGGACTTGCATTGAGAGGCTACTAAGGTATCGCCAGAATGACGATTCTTGATGATCTTGCCAAAAAATGGTCCTATGAAGGTTTCTATCACTGCCGAAGTAATACTCCAATTTCAGGGGTTCACTCCCAAATCAGTGGTGACTTTCGCGTGAATTACGCATGATGAGACGCCCATGAACGGCAATACACCCGAACCCATCTACAACATCGCACTGGCGCACCTCTTACGTGCGGAGGGGCTGGCGGCGGAAGGCGAGCAGCGGCACCGTTTCGGATCACGCCGCGGCCAGGTCGATGTACTGCTTGATTTCGATGAATACGCTGTTGCTATAGAAGCCGAGTATGGCAACCCTGCAAAGAAAGATGCAAATAAGCGCTTGCCGAAAAGAGCACCGGCGATTGTCAATGGGCTGCCGTTGCGACTCGTGGTTGCGATCGGCTATCCGAATCGGCTCGCTCGCCTCGCCGAGAGCAGAGCGCAGGAGCATCTTGCCGCCTGCGACGACATTCGCATTGCCTACCGCTATTACGGCGAAGAATGGAGCGACGAAACTTCCGGCTCGGTGACGGACCTTGCAGAGACTTTGCGCGACTACTGGGTGCAAAGCGATGACGGCACAGGCATTGAGCGCATCGTGCAACAAGCTGCCCATGCCATTGAGGCGACGAGCAACATTCTCGCCCGCGGCAATCCCAATGACAGTGATGAGCACGACGAACCCGCGACGAAAGCGCTGATATGGCTCAACGCGCTGCTGTTCCAAGAGTTGCTTGCGCGACACCTTGACCCTGCACAGCTACCGGAACCCTTCAGGACGGCAGGAAGGATCCCGCGCCCAAGCCCCGATCACGGGCCGTCTGTCCTTGTGGAGCAATGGGACGAGATTCTCAACATCAACTGGTGGCCCATCTTCTTTATCGCCAGGGAAACCCTATCCCAGACGCCGGCGCCAACCAATAGAGAAGCCCTGCAGATACTGAAGGCCGCCGCTTCACAGATCGCCGAGAGTGGCGCGATACGCCGCCATGATGTGGCCGGCCGGATATTCCACCGGCTTCTCGATTCGCGTAAATTTCTGGCGACAAATTACACGACGATACCGGCCTCCATTCTGCTGGCGGGACTGGCATTTGACCTGCGCAATGAATGCTGGCGAGACGTGGACTTCTCCGATCCGGACAAAGTTACCGAACTCCGAGTTGTAGACCCTGCTTGCGGCAGCGGCACCTTGCTCATGGCGGCGGCACAGGAAATCCTGAAACGCGCGCGGCGCAGCGGGGCGCTCGACAGCAAAAGTCGAGAGGTCGTACGGGCCGTGCTCGAAGATGCGGTATATGGTTACGATGTGGTGCCCGCGGCTATCCATCTGGCGGCGTCCACTCTGTGCATGGCCGAAGCGAGCCAGGTCATCAAGGATATGAACCTGTGGAGGGTGCAACACGAAGTCGTCGATAAGACGGCGCGCCTCGGCAGTCTGGACTTCCTAGCCTCATCGCCCAGTGGCGGTAATGCCGGCAGGCTGGATCTGTTTGACGAGGAACATTTCACGCGCATGACCGGCCAAGGAGAAGTGGCCGAGAACGTGGCTATGCCGCCGAATTGCGATCTCATGATCGCCAATCCGCCATATACCCGTGCGGGAGGGCCTGGCAAAGAGGCGAACACCATCTGGAATCCGATGTTCGGGTCGTTGTTGGATCCTGATGATGCGCGAACCATGCAATACGCCCTAAAGGACACGCTGGCGAAAACGCCGGGAAGCCTATACGCCGGGCTGGGCTCAGGCTTCATGGTGCTTGCGGACGAAAATCTCAGGGAGAAGGGGCGGTTGGCGTTTGTCTTGCCGGCCACTCTGCTGACCGGCAGCCGCTGGGGCGGAATTCGGAAAATGCTCTTGGAAAAGTACTGCATTGACTGGATTGTCGTTAGCCACGATAAGAGAAATCGCAGTGCAAAAGCGGGATTACCGGGACGCCGGCTTGTTTCATTCTCAGAGTCAACGCGGATTGCCGAAGTCTTGATAGTGGCCACGAAAATGCAGCCGCACGGAAGACGTAATCATGTCCGGTTTGTCAATCTGTTGCACAACCCGGATGAGCCGGTGCAAGCGATGGCGTTAACCCGCAAGTTGTTGGCTATGGACGAGAACGGCCTGCCGCTCGAATCACGCGCCATCGACATTGGCGGCAAGCATTGGGGAAACTTGATTCATGTGCCCCAGCAGAGGCTCACGGGCGGCGCGTGGTTCTGGGCGGCTCTTGTGCAGCCCGATCTGGTTGTGCAAGCGGAGCGCCTGCGCCAAGGAGACTATGGTGCCTCCTGGCAAATTCCAGTTACGACAATCGGCCAGATTGCCGAATTGGGACCCTATCACATTCAAATAAAAAACCCGAAACAAGGGCTGTTCACAATTGCGGAAACCAATGATCCCCTTCGAGCTGGTGAGCCAGCTTTGTGGCATCACTCAGCAGAAAGAGAAACGCGCCTTGAAATGGCGGCAAATGCGCGACTTGAACGGCGGTCAGACAGGGACAAGGAGAAACAGGACGCCATGCTAACGAAGAAGGCACGCCTTCACTTGGCGAGCGATCTTGGAATGGCCCCGCAGCGGCTCGCGGCCGTGCTGACCGACAAACCCATGCTCGGAGTCCGGTCCTGGGTTACGTTGGCGCTTCAAAGCGAAGCACCGGGAAAAGAAGAGGCGCTATGCCTGTGGCTGAACTCGACGCCTGGCCTGCTATTGCGGATATTGCACGGCAACCGCCCCTATCTGGGGCGTTCCAGCGTCCCGCACGAACTTATCCGAACATTGCCGGCACTGGATGTCAATCAGCTATCGGACGAGCAGCTTGCAGCCGCCTTCCGTATTTTTGAGGACCTCAAATACAGGACACTACAAGGATTTTCCCAACTTCTAGATGACCCGGTCCGACGAGAATTGAACACCCGTCTGTGCGAAGAAGTCCTTGCTGTCGCTACAGACAGCATTGAAGCGCTGGACAAAGGAATACAAGAACGAGGAGTTCACCCCGAAAACTTGGGAGAACTTGTACAGGAACTTACTCAAAAGCTGGCGCTGGAACCCACCCTACATGCGCGACACTGAACAAGTGGTTGGACAGCGATAACGAGACTCGAGTATTAGATATACGGTTCGATATTTGTTCCATTCATGGACAATATGTGAACCGCGATGTGAACTCGTATTGAGAATTGAGTGCAATTCGCGCACCTACCGTACAGGACCCTATCCTTGAGCCAAGGACGTAGGGCACTCAAGTAGGAACCAAGAAGTCGCCCAGGCAACGTCAATTGGGCGGACGCATTTGTCAGGGTGCTTGCCCATTGAAGTAACCGACACACATGTTGCCATCGATTCTGCCCCCTAGGAAAATGGACAGGTAACGCATCAGTGCGGAGGGAATTCGTGAATACGAATTGGAGGTCAGATTTGGATCATAGGAAAAAGTGGAAGATTCGCTGGCACGGAAAGAAGGCGATGGCGCTGTACGCCGTTATCGGCCTTGTGATAGCCATGCTCAGCCTTGTGATGGTTTGGCAATGGCGGAATGGGAATGAGAAGCCGAACGAATCCATGCAGGGCTCGGCAGGTCAACTTGCGCCCGAAGTGTCAGATCCAGAATCCGCGCATATGACCTTTCCGTTCGGAGAGCCAGTGCTTGTCGCGGAGACTGTGACCGACTTGAGATCATTGAACAATGTTCGCGCGCTGAGGTATGAAGAGCAGACGATGGCAGTGACCAGACTCAGTGGAGTCTGGGGTGTGGGGCTGGCGCGCGTGTTAGAAGGCAACTCACGTAGCGGGGATTCACTAATGGACGGAGTTACGCTACAGAATGACCCGGAAGGTTGGCGTGGCGTCGTGGAAATACATAAGACAGTCGAAGGAATAGTGAGTATTGTGGGATTCGTAGAACAGGGAAGTGCCGCCAAGCTGCTAGACGAATCAAGACCGGTCGGCAACATTTACTTCTACCACGAAGCTGTGCGACAAGGATTGGTGCCTGTCGCAATTCCAGTTTCAAGGGTCGTGACTTGGGATTATCGTGAACCGCATGAGTTCTCAGAGATCGTAATAGACGGGGACGGCGGATGAGGACCTAAGGTGTTATTGGTAGTGGTGAATCTTGAGTGATCGGAAAGAGGTCGCACGGGAGGCGGCACTAAGCCTTTTTCCCGAATCAATTCGCTTGCCAAGTGGGGCCGGCGCGAAGCTGGTCTATTTGGATATGAAGGACTGGATCAACCTGAGCAAGGCCGCTGTCGGGCACGCAGACGGTAAGAGGCATCGAGATGTTCTGGATGCGTGTTTGGCGGCAGCGGACGCGGGGAGTGCCATTTTCCCGCTCTCGCAGCACATCTACAACGAAACACGGAAGATTCCACCTCGACGGCAGCGGCAGTCACGAGATTTAGCCAATATTATGAAAGGGCTTTCTTCCCATCGAATGATCATGGCCCGGAGCGAAGTGGCAAGGCATGAAATAGAAGCCCTGCTGGATAATATCCTCTGGCCTGGCGAGTCGCCCATCACTCCGACAGAGTATGCGAACGACCGTGGCCTTTTTGCTGCTGGGGGCTTCGTGAGTCGGGCGCTGGAACAAGTCAGGATTACTCTTAGGAAGGGAGAAAAGAAGAGCGAGATCACGGAACCATTCCGGGCGTGGTTGGCCAGAATGGATGAGGATCAACAGCAGACTCTTCACCACAAAATCCTTACCGACCCTACTTCAGCCGAAGTGCCGTCGCATCGCCGGTACGGTTGGAAGCCAGAGGCCTCACTCAAGCGGTATCAGCAGATTGCCGACGCCCACAAACGGTTGTCTGGTGGACTCGCCGATTACCCGGCGGCCAGGGAGCCGCAGGAACTTCGCACGATCATCTCTGCAATTGAGTTTGATAGGTTGAGTGACGTATTTTGCCCGTTGCTGGGTACCCGGCTCGATGCTCAGGGATTGAATACTTCTATACCGGACACCCGAACCAAGTTACACATTCAGCCGGTTATTGCTCAGCTTGATCGGATGCCGAGCTTCGACGTGGCGGTGAGCTTGCAGGCTTCACTACACCAAAATCCGAACCACAACTGGAGCAGCAATCATGTCTTTGACTATGAGACCCTTGCCATTACCGTGCCCTATTGCGATATTGTTGTGACGGACAAGGAAATGCGTTATCACATTCAGAAAAACAAACTCGATCAGCGTATGGAGACGTGTGTCATATCAAAATTGAGTGATTTGCCTGCCGCACTGAAGCAATGAAAAATGGCCTGCCCAACTCGTCTTCAGGCGCTTCTAGGAGCATTCATTCAGTGCAAAATGAACCCTGTATTTGAAGGTTAACGACCAGTCTGGCGGGTCATTTCTGACCGTCGTGACCGTTCCTCCTCAATCCGAGCCGTGTCGCATGGGGAGACTTTGAGAACTGAGAGGCGCCATTTCTTGGGCAGTCGCCGAGTTGTCCTGAGCTTATCGAGATACCGAGCTAGGCGAGCGCCGGAGATCAATGTGTCGACGATCTGACTGACTCACTGGCGGGAGAGGTAGTCGACTAGGTTGAGGTCACGCTCTTGAAAATGTGCGCCTAGTTTGCCTCTAAAGAACGCGCGACCCGCATCGCGAATAATCCGGCACGTATTCCCGCTGGCTAGGCTGGCGGGCGGGAATATTCTCTCAACCTAGGAATTCCCTTGAAAAGGTGCTCAGCCATGTTGTGCACAGACATCTGAACTTCGGTAGTGTAACTACAATTTGTAGGGCATAATAGAAGGTGAATATTGAGTGGGACGAGGCAGAAAATCAAACCAACATTTACAAGCATTGGGTGAGTTTCGAAACCGCCAGGCGGATATTCGAAGGCCCTGTTCTTAGTTGGCTTGATGTCCGTTATGACAATGGCGAGGACCACTACATCGGCGTGGGTTCCGTTGGGGCGGGAGCACTGCTGGTAGTCGCCTATACCGAACGAAACAGCAGCATCCGCTTGATCTCCGCGCGTCCCGCATCCCGCAAAGAAAGGCAGGCGTACCATGAAAAAACACGATAAACCCCTGACCACCAGGCAGATCGCGGCCGCCAAGGATCAGGATATCGACTTCAGCGACATTCCCGAGTTGGATGATGATTTTTGGCGGAATGCCGAACTGGTTGAGCCGGACCGGACGGAGCAGATTACTCTTCGTGTCAAGCGTTCCGTGCTGGCCTACTTCAGGGCATCCGGAAAAGGTTATCAATCCCGTATGAACCGCGTGCTTGAGAGCTACGTGCGCGCACAGGTCAAATAGCATGACCCGCCGCACGGTCTATGCAACCGCCTGTCTGGCAGACCTGTTCACAACCGCCGCCCCGGCCCAGGAACGCCCCAACGTCCTTCTCATCATGACCGACAACCAGAGCCCCAATCTGCTTGGGGCGTACGGCAATCGGGACATCAGGACCCCCAATATCGATCAACTGGCGCGCGATGGTTTGCTGTTCGCTCACGCCTACGCGACCTCCGGCGTGTGCTCGCCGTCGCGTGCCGTGCTGATGACCGGGCTGATTCCGTCGGCCAATGGCGTTCACAACGGACTTCCGGCCCGTTACGCCGTGGAGGACTACGCGGCGATTGAAGAATTCCGCAACCTGCCGCAGACGTTGGCCGACGCCGGCTATTACACCGGCCTGGTCGGGAAGTATCACCTGGGCCGGCATGAGAGGCCCCAGCTCGGGTTTCAGTGGTGGACCATGTTTCGCGGTGGCCATACGTCCAGTTTCGTCGATGCGCAGATCTTCGATAACGGCGAGACCTATAACGTGCTCGACCGGGACGAACATCTCACCGACTTCTGGTCCCGCCGGGCGGTGGACTTCCTTGCCCACCACAAGGATGAGGAATCGGCAGGGGGAACGCGGCGTCCGTTCTTCCTCTGGCTGTCCTACAACGGGCCGTACATCCTGCCGCCGACGGTGAATCAGCCGCCGGTCTCGCGCCACGCGGACTACTACGAGGACAACGTGCCCGCCATGCCGCAGAACCGGGTGCACCCGTACATGCGGGAATGGGCCAGGAACAATACGGCGCCTGCGCCCGAGCCGACCGAGGGCGGGTCCTATCCCTGGGCGGCCATCGATGCGCTCAACAACAGGACGGCCATGATCAACATCGCCGCGGAAATGACGCATGTGGACGAGGGCATCGGCACGGTATTGGCGGCTTTGGATGAACTTGGCCTGCGCGACGACACACTGGTGGTGTTTCTCGCCGACCAGGGATCAAGCTGGGGACAGCTTGGCCTGTGGGGCAATTCGTCCTGGGGCGAACCTGAGCCGGCATACAACGCCAACATGCAGGTGCCGCTGATCTTTCGCCATCCCGGCCGCATCGAAGCGGGTGCGACGGCCGCTGCGATGGTCAATCAGTTCGATCTATTGCCGACTTTGCTCGAATACGTGGGGCTTGGGCATCTGGAGGTCGCCAATTCTCCCGGAGAGAGCTTTGCGCCGATGCTGCGCGGCGGGGACATGGCCTGGGAAGACGAGGTTTTCTTCGAATACATCTCCACCCGGGTGATCCAGACCCGCCAGTGGAAATACACCAAGCGCTTCCTGGCGTCGCCGAACGAGCTCTACGACATGAGCGACGATCCGGGCGAGACGATTAACCTCGTCGACGATCCGGCTTACGCGGACGTTGTCGCGGACCTGGACGCACGCCTGACGGCGTTCTTTTCCGAGTATGCCGATACCGTTTTCGACCTGTGGAACGGCGGCACCGGCAAGGCGCTGGTTTACTACGGCGCGCGCAACCAGAAATTCCGCGACGCCTTCCCCGACTGGCGCGAGCCCTTTGTGGAAAAGCAGACCGCGTTCCGCGACCGCTAAACCGGGTGACGAACGCGATTCCAGCGACAATGACCGCCGTGCTGCTGACCCGGCACGGCGGCGTCGATGCGCTGGAATACCACGACGACGTTCCCACGCCGACGCCGGGAGCCGGCGAGGTGCTGATCCAGGTCGCCGCGGCCGGAATCAACAACACGGACATCAACACCCGCGTCGGCTGGTATTCCATGAACGCCGCCGCAGCCGGTGGGACGCGCGGCGCAACGGAGGTCGGCGAGGTCCGGGCCGAAGACGCTTCCTGGTCCGGTGCGCCGATGACGTTTCCGCGCATCCAGGGCGCCGACTGCTGCGGGCGGATCGTGGCCGTCGGCAGCGGGGTCGCGCGCTCCCGGATCGGCGAGCGCGTCATTGTTCGGCCACTGCTGCGATCGTACGTCGAGTACCGCCCCTTCGAATGCTGGACGTTGGGTTCGGAGTGCGACGGGGCGTTCGCGCAGTTCGTTAAGGCGCCTGCGCGCGAGAGCTACGCCGTGGACTGCGATTGGAGCGACGCAGAGCTGGCGAGCGTTCCCTGCGCTTATTCGACCGCCGAAAACATGCTGCACCGAGCCTCCGTGGGGGCCGAGCGCGTGCTGGTGACGGGCGCATCGGGCGGGGTGGGCTCGGCGGCCGTTCAACTCGCCAAGCGGCGCGGCGCGTTCGTCGTGGCGGTCGCCGGCCGTTCGAAGGCGGACGCGGTGCGGGCCCTCGGGGCCGACGAGGTCGTGCCCGCGGATGCCGACCTGGCCGACGCTGTGGGCGAGAAGACCCTCGACGTGGTGGTCGACGTTGTGGCGGGACCCTCGTGGCCGGCTCTGCTGAAAGGTCTCAAGGTCGGCGGGCGCTACGCGGCGGCCGGCGCGATCGGGGGACCCTCGGTACAACTGGATATTCGCTTGCTCTACCTCAAGGACCTCACCTTCTTCGGCTGCACCTTCCAGGAGGACGCCGTGTTCGAGAACCTGATCTCCTATGTCGAGCGCGGCGAGATCCGGGCGGTCGCGGCGAGGACCTTCCCTTTGCGTGAGATCGCGCGAGCCCAGGCGGAGTTCCTCGCCAAGGACTTCGTCGGCAAGCTGGTGCTGGTCCCGCCGACCTGAGCAAGGCATTCAGGCGTCAACGTGTGCGGGCGATTCAACATCATCACCGATCCCAGGGCGTGGATGGACGCGCTCGATGTCCTTTACTCGATCCTTGATGACAGCGATTTCGAACCGCGCTACAACATCAGCCCTTCCGAACCGCCGCTTCCGGCCGGGTCCCAGCGCGCCTCGCCCCGGCGCATTACTCGCGTTCCCATCGTCCTGCAGCGGGGCGACGAGCTCGTCGGCGAAGATGCCATCTGGCCGCTGATTCCGGTGTGGGCGCGAGGAGAAGTGCCGAAGTACAGCACCGCCAATGCGCGCTCCGAGGAGATGGCGGACAAGAACGCCTATCGCAACGCATGGAAGCGCGAACAGCGCTGCCTGATCTACGCCACCGGGTTCTACGAATGGCAGGCCCGCCCCGGTTTCAGGACCAAGCAACCCTGGCATATACGGCTGAAAGGGCAGGACGGGTTCGCGTTCGGCGGACTCTGGGAGAGTTCACGCGCGAATGACGGCACGGAGGTCCTGTCCTGCACGATCGTGACGCTGCCCGCCAACGAACTGATGCGCGGGATTCACAACGCCGGCCGCAACCGGCACCGCATGCCGTTGATACTTCCGTGGGACGCGCAGAAGGCCTGGCTCCAGGCGCCTGCAAAATCGGCCTTGGACAAGGTCGCCGCCGTACCCTCCGAAGCATTGGAGGCCTGGCCCGTCTCCACCGCCGTCAACAATCCCAACTTCAACGACGCCCGCATCCTGGAACCGATCCAAGCATGACGGTGCTGATAGTCGGTGGTGGAATCGGTGGTCTGGCGGCGGCCGTAGCGTTGCGCCGCGCAGGCATCAACGCCCGGGTTTTTGAACGTGCTGGTGAGATTCGCGAGGTGGGGGCCGGGGTAACGATATGGTCGAACGCCGTCACGGCACTCCAGAGCCTGGGGCTGGGCAAGCAGGTTCGATCACTGGGTTCGGAAATGCTCCGGATCAACGTCCTGTCCGCCAAAGGGATGCTGATCTCTTCAGTCGACGTGGGGGCGATTTCCCGTGAATGCGGCGCGCCGTCACTCGCATTGCATCGGGCCGATTTGCAGCGAATGCTGCTTGATGCGCTGGATACGGATCAGGTGCATACCGCGAAGGAGTGTGTTGGCGTCAAACAGGACCGGAATGGCGTAACGCTTCATTTTGCCGATGGCACGGAGGCTGCGGGAGAGATTGCGATCGGCGCGGATGGCGTCCGTTCGGCAGTCCGATCGTCATTGTTCGGAAGCCAAAAACTTCGGTCTGCGCGGTACTACTGCTATCGGGGCATGGCCGAAACGCCCAGGGTCACGAAGCACGAGGTTCTCTCGGTGCTGCTTCCCGGAATTCAGCTCGGTGTGTTTCCCGAGGTCAGGCCGGACGAGGCCTATTGGTTCCTGTGTCGGAACAAGCCGTTCGATGCCGCCTGGGCGGATGCCGAGTACGATCACATGGCGTTCCTTCGATCAGTCTCCAGGGAATTGCCCGCAGAACTCGGTGCAATGATCCTGGGAACCCACCCGGAGCGGATTCTCGTCGACGATGTTCTTGATCGTCCCCCGGACAAGCACTGGGGGCAGGGCCGGGTCAGCTTGGTCGGCGATGCTGCCCATCCGATGGCCCCGACCTTTGGCCAGGGCGCCTGCATGGCCATCGAGGACGCGGTCGTCCTCGCGGACAGCCTTCGGCGTGCGAATGACCCAGGATCCGGATTGAGGGAATACGAGAACAGACGTCACCCGCGAACGGCGACGACCACAAGGCTTTCATGGCACTACGGAAACATTTTCCAATGGGAGCAACGTGTACCGGTGATGTTCAGAACATTGTTTGCCGCGTCACCCTTCGGTCCCTGGAACCTGCGCAGAATTCTGCACAAAGCATTGCGTTTCCATCTACCCGACTTGGCCTGACAAGAAAAGAAGTAAAGAGAAACAAAATTGAAGGAATTCAGAGTTGATGCATTTACACGGCTGCGCGAATTGACTGGTGAGGATGCCGGCGCCCTTTATGCGCTGGTCGATGGCAATCGGAACTACCTGAGGCAGTGGCTGCCCTGGGTGGATAGGCAGCAAGGGTCACAGGATTCCGCGCAGTTCATCGAAGGCGCAAGAAGGGACAATCGGGCGGGAGTTGCCTTGACTCTGGGTATTGAGTACCAGGGAGAGATCGCAGGAGTAATCGCATTCCATGAATTCGACAGGGATAACTGTCAGACTTCAATGGGATTCTGGATTTCTTCCTCCCATCAGGGAAAAGGAATCGTCTCAAGCAGCTACAAGAGGTTGATCGAACACGCATTCACGGATCTCGGGCTAAACCGAGTGGTCATGAAAATCGCCGAAGGCAATCTTCGAAGCAGACGAGTGGCGGAACGCCTTGGTCTTGCTTGCGAGGAAACCAGCAGGCAGTCGGAATGGCTATACGACCACTATGTGAATCAAGTCATCTACGCAATCACGGCGGATCAATGGTCATCTGGCCGAACTGATTGAGCCGGACCAGATCATGTTCGGCAAGAGGGAATCGAGGAACGCGCACTCTTGATCTAACCTACATTGTAGTTACAATGCGGGTATGAGTGATCCGAGGTTCGAATGGGACAAGCGCAAGGCGTCGGAAAACAATCGGAAACACGGCATAACTTTCGAAGAGGCCATGTCTGCGTTTCTCGATGAAAATGCGCGAGTCATCCCCGACCCCGAACACTCAGACGACGAGGACCGGTTTGTGCTGCTCGGACTCAGCGTTCGGCTTAGATTGCTGGTGGTAGTACATTGCTATCGCGGGGGAGACGATCTGATCCGGATCATTTCTGCGCGCAAAGCGCATCCATCGGAAAGAAAACAATACTCGGACTTTTTGCAATGAAAAAATCATACGACTTTTCAAAATCGGTCAAGAACCCGTACCTTCGGAAACCGAAGAAACAACTGACGATTCGATTGGATGAAGACACGATCGATTACTTTCGCTCACTTGCCGGGCAAAGCGGCATTCCGTATCAGAGCCTGATCAACCTGTACCTGCGCGACTGTGTTGCGGAGAAGAAGACGCTGCGACTTGAATGGGCGAGTTAGAGAAATTGACTGCGGAGCGACGGTAACGTTGGCCCTGATCTCCTCCCCATAATTCGAGCCATGCTGAGATTTCCGTTGACACATTCGCTACGTGTTGCTGCGGCGCTGGTTGTGCTCACATCGACTGCGGCGACGGCGCAGCAGCGGGTGTTGATCATCGGCGGGGCGGGGCATGCGGGGTCGGCGGTTGCGAGGATGCTGATCGAGCGGGGTGATCATGTCACGGCGTTTGTGCGGGCCACCACCGACCGATCCAAGCTGGAAGGCTTGCCCGTCGATTACGTGGTCGGCGACGCCATGAAGGCGGATGAAGTGGCTGCCGCCCTCGAAGGCAAGCAGTTCGACGTGATGTTCGAGACCGTGCAGGTCTGGCCCGGTACCGAGGCTAGCTATACCCAGATGTACGAAAACTTCGTCCCCTGGGCCAAGCGCATGGGCATAAAACAATTCATCAGCATCGGCGGCGGTTGCGGCGAAAACCCAAGGGAGGACTGCCCGCTCAGCCCACCGCTGTATGAGCTTTCCCAGGATATGAACCAGTCCGAGCACATTCTTCGGGATTCCGGCGTGCCCTACACGATCATCCGCGTCGGCGTACTGATTCCATCCAACCCATTTCATCCCGACGCCGACAAGCGAAGCGGCACGTCGTACATGACGACGGACCTGACCCGGTTCGGCGGCGTGCTGCGCGTCGATCTGAACGAGCAGATCGTGGCCTGCATCGGCGCCGAGCGCTGCCTTAACAAGACCTTTATCATCGATGACCCCACGATAAAACCGCAGATCGACCACTGGATCTGCAAGCGGGCAAATGAAGGCCCCGTCGTGTCCGGAAACGTTCCGGCCTGCGGCCCGATGCCGCGCGTCACCGAAGCCCAGTTGAGAGGAAGCCCATGACCCTATTGACCCGCCGAACCGCGCTCGCAACCGCCGGCGCTGCCGCCACTTCGTTTTTCGTTCCCGACCGCGCAGGCGCTGCGTCACCGCCTCCGCAGCTGGAGTTTCCGACGACCGAGTCCCATGTCCGTGCGTTCATCAAGATCCTGGCCAGCCTTGAGGACGACACCATCTTCCACATATACAAAGGCACGCTGGAAGCGGTGGTTCCCGAGCGTGCTCCGGTTCGGCTTGTCGACAGCACCACCATCATTCGCCGTGAGGTCGAGGTTGTGCCGGAAGGGCGTCTCATCAGCATATGGGAAGCCACCGTCTATCACGGGCAGGGAGAAACCGAACCGCTCGAGTCGTTCGTCAATCCGCTCAACGGCCGCACGGTGCGTCCTTTTCATCAACGGGAAGGGCGCGGTCAGACGATCTGGACGGATCAGGGGCCGAGTTTCCTGCTCGACGACGGTTCCCTGCTTTCCCGATACGGCCCGGACAACCCGTTCGCAATGGAGTGGTCGCAGGCCGGCGAACGGGTCTGGACCTCGCGGTATTCCGCCGGCGTGTATCTCAAGCATCCGCTCGATCCGGAAAACTGGCCGCTCGAATACTCCGGTCCGGACCTCCTGTACTCGGAAAAGACGACCAGCAACGGACTGGTGCGCGAACTCGCCGATCCGTCCGTAGCCAACGCGTCGGCCACCTATTCGCTGAATATGTCCCTGATCTGGTGGCCCTGGCTGCTCATGGGGCAGCAACCCGGCTTTCTCATCTGGAACACCAACGGCATCAAGCTCCCGAACCGGGATGCGATTTCGATCTCGGACCGGAAACTGGTCGAGGCGGCTCATCCCACCATCTTCGGTTCCGGGGCGCCGTGGGAAGGGCGCTTGAACCTGTGGACGGAATATCCGCAGAAGCGAACGCCGGAGAAAGTCTAGGCGTCCCGCCTGGACTGGATTGCTCCAGATGTCCGAGGAATACGACGTTGTTATTGTCGGATTCGGCATCGCTGCCTGTTCCGCCGCGATCGAGGCGCTGGACGCCCGGCCTGACGCCAGGATTCTGATACTGGAGAAGGCGCCGGAGGAGCACGCCGGGGGAAACTCCCGGGCTTCAGGCCAGGGTCTGGTCATTCCGAAAGACAAGGAAGCCATGAAGCAGTATCAGCGCAATCTGAGCTATTCGAACCCGGTTCCGGAGGACTTGCTGGAGTTCTGGGCCAGCGAACTGATGGAGCTCCACCCCTGGATCGAAGAGCGCGCCAGGGAAGCCAATCAGAAATATCTTGTCTCCGAGCCCATCTATGAATTCGCCGATCTGGGCGCCAGGGAGGCGGTCAGGGACCAAGCGACCATCCTGCCCCGGCCGGGAGGGCTATGGGAGGCGTTCAGGAAGAATATCGACAGGCGCCCGGTCACGATCTGGTACGAGAGCCCCGCGGTGGACCTGGTGCAGGACCGGGCCGGCGTCGAGGTCTTCGGCGTGGTCGTCGAGCGCGGCGGCCGGCAACTCGCCGTAAAGGCCCGCGGCGGCGTCGTCATGGCCTGCGGAGGGTATGAACACGACGAGGACATGAAGCGGAATTACGCGGGGTGGACGGACGTTCCTACCTTCGGTAGCCCGTACAACACCGGCGACGGCATCCACATGCTGCAGCGCGCGGGCGCTGATCTCTGGCATTTGCGCAATCGCATGAATTCCGGCGGTTTTCATCTTGCTTTCAAGGTGCCCGAATACGAAACCGCGTTCATGCGCGCTTTCGACTACGTCAGCTACAGCTGGATCGAAGTGGCTGCCGACGACCGGCGCTTCGGCGACGAAACCTATCCGTTCAACCGCACGCACTACAAGTGGAAGCAGCACGGCCACTACGTCGACACCCTGCATGCCTGGGTCATGCCCGTGCACATGATCTTCGACGAGAGCGTCCGCAGGAACAATTGCCTGGGCATGAAGTGGATGACCTGGAACATGGCGGTAGAGAAGTACGACTGGAGCGAAGACAACAGCAGGGAAGTGGAGAAAGGCTGGATCACCCGGGCCGACTCGATCGCGGAACTTGCGGTCAAGCTGGATCGGGACCCTGATCGGCTGGTGAAGACGGTTGCCGAATACAACGCCACCTGCGCCGACAAGACCGATCCCCTCTTCAACAGGGACCCTTCAACGCTTGAGCCTCTCGTAGCGCCTCCGTATTACGCGATCGAACTCAAGCCGGGCCTTGTATGCACGTCCGCCGGGGCAAAGCGCACGCCCAGGGGCGAAGTGCTGAACCGCGCCGGCGAACCCATACCGGGACTGTATGAGGCCGGGCAGCTGGGCTCCATGATTTCCGACCTGTACCAGAACGGCACATATCTGACGGAAGCAATGATTTCCGGCCGTTCCGCGGGCCGTAACGCCGTGTCGAGATCCTGATCCGAGGCGTCCTGTTCCCAAGACGGAGGAAAACATGCAGATTGGAATCATCGGCACAGGAGCGATTGGCGGCTACGTGCGGGACGAGCTGCAACGCAGGGGATTCGCAATCCGTGCGCTTCTTGTTCTTCCGGAAAATGTAGAGGAGACCGCCGGCGAGTTCCCCGACTGTGTGTGCGTCTCGTCCGCAGCGGACCTGCCCGACGACATCGACCACATGATCGACTGCGGGGGCCACAATGCGCTGAAGATCCACGGCCCCGAAATACTGCGCCGCAGTTTCGACCTTACGACGGTATCGGTAGGTGCGCTGGCGGATGCAGGGCTCTACAGCGACCTGGACCGGGCCGCCGCGGAAGGCAATGCGAGGCTTTACCTCGTCAGCGGCGCGATCGCTGCGCTCGATTGCCTGCGGGCAGCGCGCGTCGGCAACCTGCGGTCCGTCACCTACACCGGCCGCAAGCCACCGAAGGCCTGGAAGGGCTCGCCCGCCGACGAGAAACTCGATCTGGACAGTCTCGCCGGCGACGCGCAGGTCCATTTCGAAGGCACTGCGCGTGCCGCGGCTACGCAATACCCTGAGAACGCCAACGTGGCTGCCGCCGTGGCGCTCGCCGGCGCCGGATTCGACAAGACGAAGGTAAAGCTGATCGCCGACCCGAACGTGGACCAGAACATCCACGAGATCGTGGCTGAAGGCGATTTCGGCCAATTCTCGTTCGAGATCCGGGGCAACGCACTGCCCGACAATCCGAAGAGTTCGGCAATTGCGGCAATGAGCGTCGTCAGCAGGCTCGAGCAGGAAACGCAACGCATCCGTTTCTAGGCAGAGCGTCGCCTTGACCGGGTAGGGGGCCTCAGGCGGTCAGGAAGGCGACGCCGGTCCAGCAGATGGCGGCGAGGCCGGCGGCGATGGATGCCTGCGGGATCTGCGTCTTCACGTGGTCCATCAGGTCGCATCCCGTACAGACGGAACTGAGCACCGTGGTGTCCGATATGGGCGAGCACTGGTCGCCGTACACGCTGCCGTCCATGACCGCGGCGAAACACAGCGTCATGAACAGTTCCGGGTGCGCGAGCCCCTGGCCGGTCGCCACCGCCCAGGCCAGCGGCATGGCCAGCGGAAACGCCACCGCATAGGTTCCCCAGCTCGTGCCGGTGGAGAACGCGATCACGATGGTCAGCAACTGCAGCAGCACGGGCAGCAGGAAATACGGAATGGCGGAACCGAGTTGCTCGACCAGAAAGTGGCCGCCGCCGGTTTCCCGGCTGATTCCGCCGATGGTGATCGCCAGCAGCAGGATAACCGACCCGATCAGCACGCCCTTGATTCCGTCCTGAAATCCGGTCATCAGGTCCTTGAGCGACATGCCCTTGGCCAGCGCCATCCCCGCCGCCAGCAGGAGCGCCGCGCCGAATGCCCAGTGCACGTTGGGCGATCCGAAAGCGATGAACGTCCCCACCGCCAGCGCGATCAGCGTCCCCAGCGGCAGGAAGAATTCCAGGATGTGCGGTTTGTAGCCTTCCGGCACGTTGCTGCCCTGCAACTCCTTTGCGGCCAGCGGCGCGGCATCCGGCGCATCAAGCGCGCCGGTCTCGCGAGACCGCACCATGGCTTCCTTGAGCTGCCGGCCCAGGAACAGCGGCTTTTCCACGCTGAGCAGGAAAGTGCCCAGGACCGCGAATATCGCGTAGAAACAGAAAGGCACGCTCTGGAAGAAGAAGGCGATGCGGTCCGACTCGGTGGCCAGGAAGCTCACGCCGGAAACGAAGATGAAGGCTTGCACGTAACCCGGCCAGGCGTTGAAGGCGAGTTGCGAGGCGATGGGCGAAGCCGTGGAATCGACGATATAGGCCAGCTCCTCGTGGCTGACGCGTTCCTGGTCCGCGATGGGCTTCACCGTCGTTCCCACCAGCACCGTGCTCACGGTGCCTCCCTGGAAGAAGACCACGCCCAGCAACCAGGCCACGAGCTTGGCGGAGCGCGGCCCGCGCACGAACCGCGCCGTGACGAATTCGGCGAAGGCCTGGGCCGCGCCGGTGCGAGACCATACGCCCATCAGCCCGCCGAGCAGCCACAGATAGAGCACCAGAATGCTGGCTGAATTGGTCGTGGCGAACGACGGGATCAGCACCTCGCCGGTCAGATCGTACCGGCCCAGGATCAGCGCACCGGAGACCACGCCGCCCAGCAGCGCGGTGATGGGCTCCCGGGTCACCCAGCACAGCAGGACCGCCACCAGCGCCGGGAGCAGCGATATCCAGCCGAAGTGGAAAACGGCGGAGAGCCGGTAATAGACGGTTCGGACCTCGCCGTCATCCGATTCCACCGCGGACACGTATTCCTCCCGTACCGGCGGCTCCACCCTGGAGCCCGTAACCCGCTCGGGATTGAGTTGCGCCTGCGCCATCGGAACGGGATTGAACGGAACGGAGTCGCCCTGCACCTGGTAGAAGAGCTGACCCGATTCGTCCGCCCGGGCATCGAGAGCGACCCGCTCCACCATCCAGGTCGGCGGCACGGTCAGGCCCGCAATCCACGACCCGATCAGGGCCAGTGCGAACAGCAGGAATTTACGGTATCCGACAGGCATGTTCTCCCCCTTGGCGCCGGCCGGCGCGCGGCAGATCGAATACTAGCCGGAATTACCCGTTAACAGGGGACACCAATAGGTGCAGAAAACCGTTTATCCCCAACATTGGGGATATTCCTGATCGCGGAGCCGAATTACTATCGCATATCGGGGTTGATACGGATTGCTCGCACTGTGCACTTCAGGTTTGGGCGTCGGCACGTGAAAGCGCGCCCATGAGCGAAAGGGACGCATTCGGGCGGATACTCGCCGCGTTGCACGAGGCGGCGCTCGAACCGGCGCAATGGTCCCGCGCTGCAGCGCTTATTGAAGCGTCCCTGGGCGTGCACGGCAGCACCCTGGCGTGCGGCGAGGGGGATTCGCAGGAGGACTTTCAGTTCTACTTCATGCGGACCTGCCTTCACGGAAAGCGGCGCCCGGACCTGGAGCGCCTGTGGCTGGAGACCGGTTTTCCCGCGGACCAATCGGTATCCCGCTATCGGCATCTCCCGTTCGACCGGGCGATTCACATCACCGAGATTTATTCCGAGGAGGAGATGAAATCCTCCCTGGGGTACCATTTGCTGCGGACCCGCGCCCATGCCGGGAACGCGATCAGCGTTCGCCTCAAGGGGCCGGGCGCTTCGCGCGTCCTTTGGCAAATCAATGACCCGATGGACCGGGAGGGTTGGTCGTCCGGGCGGCTCGAATGGGTCGGGTGGCTCCGTCCGCATATCCGCCAGACCGTGAACGTTGGGCAAACACTGGCCAGCGCCGGCGCCCTGGGCGCCAAATTGATCCAGCTCCTCGACGTTACCGGCGTGGGCGTCATCCAACTCGACGTGCGCGGGCGGATCGTCGCGGCCAACGACCGGGCTCGGACCCTGCTGAACGCGGCCGACCGCTTGTACGACACCAACGGGTTTTTGTTCGCGCGCGCCCAGGCGGAAGATGACGCGCTCCAGGCGGTGCTGGCGCGCGCCCTGCCGCCGTTCGGAGATGCGGGACAGGGCGGCTCGCTGACGATCAGGCGCTCGGTGCTGAAGCCTCCGCTTTTACTGCATGTGAATCCATTGCCTGAGCGGGAGGCGTGGTTTCGGGGATGGCCGGTGGCGGCGCTCGTGCTGCTCGCCGAACCGACGCGGGGAGTCGGGATCGACCCGGACCTGGCTGCGGCCGTTCTGGGACTTACCCCGACGGAGAGCCGCGTGGCGGTGATGCTGGCCGAGGGATTTCGAGTGAGCGAGATCGCTGCCGCGATGGATCGCAAGGAAAGCACGGTCCGCTACCACATCAAACACATCTACGCCAAGCACGGACTCGGGCGCCAGTCGGAGCTCGTGCGGCTGGTTCTCTCACTGGCCGGGGGCGTCCGTAAACCGAATCCGGGCAATTGAAGGAAAAAATGAGAATGGGAAATTGCATGACTCATGGTTGCCGGGTCATCGGCCTGATCGGGGCTGTCCTGATGGCCTCCCAGGCAGCAGCCCAGGAGAACAGCAGCCGGTGGTACGGTTCCATAGTTGGAATTCGCGATATGCCCGACGCGTCTTCGGCTAGTACTCCGACCGGAAACTTCGGCACGCTCGCGGGCGACATCGTGCTGTCGGATGAGGCGGGATTCGGTATTGCCGTTGGGCGCACCGTGGCCTGGGACTTGCAGGTTGAAGTAGAGGCAACCTGGCGCGATTTCGATATCACCGCGCTGCGTGGAGTACGAGTCAACGGCCAGTCCGTGCCGCCAGGATTCAGCGGAACGGGCAATTGGGATACGGAGACGCTGATGGTGAATCTCCGCAAGCCCTTTTCCTCAGGTCCGGTACGACCCTTTATCGGGGGCGGCGTCGGTCTCGTACGACATGAGGGCACGCTGATCCATCGCTTTGCTCCACTCGGTATTGAAGGCGACGATACCGGCGATGACTCGGTGCTGGCCTACCAGTTTCTGGTCGGTGCACAGATAAGAGCCGGCAGGAATATGCAGGCCTTCGTCGGCTACCGCTACCTGCGAAGCGACGACATTGAGATCAAGAATCTGACCGGGGGATTTCAGACGCATGGCATTGAGGCCGGCGTCCGGTTTCTCTTCAACTAGGTGACTGCAGGAGCAGATCGGCGCCTAGCGTAGCCGGGCCTTCAGCGTGAATCCGAACGCACGCGGCGCGTTCACCCAGGTGTGCCAGCTTCCGGGCTGGAATACGGAGTCGAACACCAGCGCGTTCGTGCGCTTGTCGGCAAGGTTTCTGCCCCAGAGGAGCAGCTCGTAGCGGCCATCCGCTGTCCCGATTCCTACGTTGGCGTTGTAAAGGTTGAATGCGCCGCGCACCTTCTCCGGATCGAGATCGGAGCCGGTATTGACTTGGCCGACGTGCGACCAGTTCAGATTGGACCACCAGCGCCAGTCGGTCCCGGGAATCTCCCGGTCAACGAAGATCGACGCGCTGCCCTGCCACAGCGGCGATTGCGTCAGCCGCTTGCCTTCAAGGTGGGCATTGGCGGGGACCAGGTCGTCACCGTAACGCGCGTCCGCATACGTGGCGCCCGCGGTAAGCAACAGCCCGCCGCCGAGCACGAGGGAGGACTCCAGTTCCACGCCTTTGGTGATGACGTCCTTCACGTTGCCGACGGTAAAGCCGAGTCCCGTGTAGGTGTTGAGCTGGAAGCCCTCGAAGGTGGTGTGGAACACGGCGCCGTTGACGGTCAGCCTGCCGTCGAGCAACCGTGCTTTCATGCCCAGTTCCCAGGAATCCGACGTTTCCGGCCCGAAACGGCTCTGGTCGACGAAGTTGCCGCTGGCATCGCGGAATCCCACGGCCTCCTGGTTGAGATTGAAGCCCCCGGCCTTGTAGCCCCGGCTGAAACCGGCATAGCTGTTGACGTCGTCGCCGAGCCGCCAGGACGCCTTCAGCGTGCCGGTGACCTTGCTCTCGTCCGCCCGGTTGTTGTAGCTCAGGTTGTCGCAAAGCGAAAAGAACGTCGGAACGCTCCCGAACGCCGCGCAGAAGGGGTCGTTGACGAACTCCCCGAAAGGGGCGCCGTTGATGATCGCGCCGGCGTCCTTTTCTTCCGTCGAGTAACGCAGGCCCAGGGTCAGGTCCAGCGCCGCGCTCGCGTGCCAGGTATTGTGCGTGAACAGGGACCACCCCTCCGCCTGGGAGAAATACAGCGCGTCGAAGCCCTGTCCGGGAACGCCCCGGCCCGCCGGATCGCCCATGAACAGCGGCGCGATGGCCGGGTTGCCGAACAGCGCGCCCACATAGGCGCCGCCGTGGTGTGACAGGACGATCTGCTCGGTGGACTCCATGTCCTCCGTGTAGATATAGGCGCCGGCCAGCCACGAAAAGGCGTCCGTTTCACCGTACAGCTGAAACTCCTGGGACCAGTTTTCGAACTCCTCTTCGGTATCCTGCGGGTGCAGGATGTCGGCGTTGGTGAAGTCGGTGTCCTGGCCGCGCGAGATCTCAAAATCCAGGTAGGCCGTGATCGACCGGAAGGTCATGCCGGCTGAGGGCTGCCAGGACACGTCCAGAGACAGCCCGCGGTTCGTTACATCTTCGAAGGGCGGGTAGTTCACGCCCACGCGGGCGTCCTGGTCGTGTGCGAATGGAGTGATATCGCCTCCGAGCCCGGCAATGATCGCGCTGGTGGGGCCCGCGATCCAGAACGACGCCGGACAGCAGGACTCGTCCTTGCGGGTGTAGTCGCCGATGACGCGTATCTCGAGGGCGTCGTTCGGGGTCCAGAGGAGCTGGCTTCTCACGTAGCGGCGGTTGCGGTGGTCGTAGGTATCGCCGGAATCGATGTCCTCATAGCCGCCGTCGCGCTTGCGATAGGCAATGCTCAGGCGTCCGGCCAGGACCTCGTCCGCCAGCACGGCGTTGCCGACGAAGGCTGCCTCGCGGGAATTCAGGTTCCCGAGCCCCAGCGTGACGTCGGCGCTGTCCTCGAATGCCGGTTTGCGCGTGATGATGTTCACCGCGCCGGCGATCGTGTTCTTCCCGAACAGCGTGCCCTGCGGCCCGCGCAGGACCTCCACCCGGTCGATATCCACAAGGTCGTCGAAGGCGAGCCCGGCGCGCGAGCGATAGATGCCGTCGATGAACGTGCCGACCGCCGCTTCCAGGCCCGGGTTGTTCCCCGTCGTGCCCACGCCGCGTATGCGCAGCGTGCCCCCGTTGGAGGTGCTGTTCGAGTTGTAGACCGCGACGGAAGGCGACACCTCCTGCAGCCCGTACAGGTCCGTAACGCCCCGGCCGGCGAGCTCTTCTCCGGAGTACGCCGATACGGCAATAGGAACGTCCTGAATCGACGCCTCGCGCTTGGTCGCCGTAACGAGAATCTCTTCGATGACGGGTTGATTCGCTCCCTGTCCCATCACAGCTTGCGGCAACGCCAGCACAATGAGACCGGCTGCGACGAAGAACCGGTTTGTCGTCAACTTACCCCCCACAGCCTGGTGTCGGGAGGCCCTCCCGGCACCGTTCAAGCACGATGCCGAGTATACGACGAGCGCTAGAAGAGCATGCGCAGTCCCGCTTCGACCGTGCGTCCCGGCTGGGGCGCAAGGTCCTTGACGACGGACGTGTGCAGTCGCTGTTCGTCGTCGGTGAGGTTGCGCCCGGCAAGGTACAGGTCCACCGTCGTGTCGGCAGGGCGGAAACGCCAGGACACGCGCGCGCGCAGGTCGTTGTAGCCGTCCGTCGGCAACTCGAACTCGGAGATATCGTCCTGATCCGACGCCCGCACGTAGTCCACGTTGGCCCGCAGGCGGTCGCTCGTGAACTCCAGGGATACGCCGACCCGGTCGGGCGGTATGAGCGGCAGGTTGTCGTTGCCGGAGATGTCGAGTTCCGGTGTGACCATGTCGTAGAAAACGCCCAGGTCGAGACGCCCGGCGCCCCAATCGGCCACGGTCAGCCGGCCTTCCACCTCGAAGCCGGCGAAGGTCGCGTCGGCCTGGGAGTACCTGCGCACGTCGAACCCTTCCCGCTCCTCATTCGTAGCGGCCTGGTAGATGAAGTCCACGAAGTCGGTGTAGTAGAAGGTCCCGCGCACGGACCAGCGGTCGCCACGGCCGGTTAGGGTGGCCGCCAGGTTGCGGGCCTGCTCATGGTCGAGCCCGGGATCCCCGATCTCGAAAACGCCCGTGCCCGGGTGCGGGCTGTCGGAAAATAATTCCTCGCCCACCGGAGCCCGGGAAGAGTAGTCGGCCAGCAACGTGCCCTCCCAACCGTTGCCGAGCGGCACGATGAGGCCCAGCGAAGCGCTGCCGCCGCTGAAATCGCGGCTGCTGCCGTGCGCGGGGTCGTGCTCGACCCGGTCGTAGCGCAGGCCGGCCTCGATTCCGAGTCTGCCGAGCGGGCGCTCGCCGACCCAGAACAGGCCGAGGGACGATGTGTCCACGGGGGGCGTGAAGGCTTCTTCGCCGACCACGGAGAACTCACGGTTGCCGAGCTGGACACCGAGTGCGCCGCGCCAGCCGCCGACCGGGTCGTGCGTCAGCTCCCCGCGCGCTTCCCAGGCCTGGTTCGAGAAGACCGTGCCCACCTCGCCGGCTTCGTTCTCCGCGTGTTCGTAGTCATTGATGCCGAGCCGGAAGTTGAGGCTCTCGAAGCCGCCGAACGGGTCGGCCAGGCCAGCCTTGAGGTCAATGCGCGTCTGCTTGAGGTCGACGATAGGAGTGGCCTCGCCCTCATCTTCATGGTGTTCCTCTTCCTCGTGGTGGTCTTCGTCCTCGTGGTGGCCCATCTCTTCGTGGTCGTGTTCGTCGTGCCCGTGGTCATGGTGGGCATGGCTATGGCCGGGGATGCCGTACTCGGAATCGAGATTGCTGACGGCAAGGCCGACGAAGCCGCGGTCGCCGACGAAGGACAAGCCGACGGAACCGCCCTGGACGTCAAGACCGCTGCCCGGCAGAAGCCCGTAGGCTTCTTCCTCTTCATGGTGCTCGTCTTCGTCGTGGTCTTCGTCCTCGTGTTCGTGTTCGTGTTCATGTTCCTCGTCGTGGTGCCCTTCCTCTTCGTGCTCGTGCTCCTCTTCCTCCTGTGCGCGCAGGGCCGCGGACTCGGCGAATCCGGGGATGTCGTAGTCGTCCGACTCACGGGCGAAGGCGTCGAGGTGCCAGGCGATGTTGCCGGCGCCGCCGTCAAGCCGGAAGGAACCGTTCCTGCCGCTGCCGTTGTCGGAGCCGCGCAGGTCGATGGCGCCGCTGATGCGCTCCGGCACCGCCTGCGGAATGCGGCCCGTCTGGACATCGACCACGCCGCCGATGGCGCCGGATCCGTAGAGCAGGGTGGACGAGCCCTTCAGGACTTCAACGCGCTCCGCGACGAAGGGGTCCACCGTGACCGCGTGGTCGCCGCTGCTCACGGAAACGTCGAGCGTGTCGATGCGATCCTCCATGACGCGCACGCGCGCGCCGCCCATGCCGTGGATGACGGGTCGCCCGGCGCCCACGCCGTAGGAACTGTTGTGGATGCCCGGCTCGTTGCCGACGGTCGCGCCGATGTTGTCCACCGCCTTGCGATCGAGCTCGTCGGCTTCCATTACGTCGGCTGCCTGCGCGAGTCCTTCGCGCGAGAGCGGGTGGGCCAGGACGACGATCTCCTCGATGGCCCCCGAATCATCCGTTGCGGGAGCTTCTTGCGCGAGCGCGGCTGTCGCCAGCAATGGTGCTGCCGCCAGCAAAGACAGTAGTTTCCGGTTCATTGTCCTTCTCCCAATAAACGAACAGGCAAGCGACATGCGAGGCTCGGCGCCAAGGTCCATCGCGATCAAAGAATGTTACAATATAACATATCTCTTTTTCGGAAGGAAAATGTTTCATGGCGGAAGAAATGAAACCCGTTGTGCAATCAGTCGTCGACGCAAAAGGGGTCCGGCGGGGTCAGTCAGCGCGCCTGGATCTCTGCGCGGTTGGGCTCTCCACGCTGTGCCTTCTCCACTGTGTCGCATTGCCCGTACTCGCGGCGCTGATGCCGGTGGCCGCCCAGGCTGCGGAGAACGAGCTTGTGCATCGGTTACTGGTTGTCGCCGCGATTCCCGTGAGCCTCCGGGTGATCTGGAAGACACCGCCGGTGGCCGGCAACAGGCTGTTCGTTGGTGCGGCGCTGACTGGCCTCGGGTTGTTGCTGCTGGCCGCGTTCATCGAGGCGCTGGAGCCGTACGAGCAACCGATCACCGTCACTGGCGCCGTGCTACTGGGTTTGGCGCATCTTTGGCACTATGTGCGACAATGGAGAAGTGGGTAAACAACCGGCGAGAGCGGCGCCGCTTGCGGCGAAATGGCGAAAGCTCGCCGAAGGGCGCTGCGCGGAGAAGGGCGAGCGGCTGACCCCGGCCCGATTGGCCGTCTATGCGGAAATGCTGGCCCGGCGACGGGCGGTTTCAGCCTACGAACTCATCGGGCTGCTGGAGAAGCGGCAGGAACGCAAGATCGCACCTCTGACCGTCTACCGGCACCTGGACTTCCTGATCCGGACCGGCCTGGTCCACCGGCTGCAATCCGCCCAGACCTACTTGCCGTGCGACCATCCCGACCATGCCCACGAGAGCCAGTTTCTGCTTTGCTCCTCCTGTGGCCACGTGGACGAGGTGGAGTCGAGTGGGCTGGAGGCGTTGCTGTCCCGGATCGCGGACGAGCACGGATTCCGGCCGGACAACGCGGTTGTTGAGGTCAAGGGCTTGTGCGGTACCTGCGCCGTCGGCGAGCAGGACTGAGCGGGCTTCTCAGAATCTGCTTTATGCGGTTTGTCTTTGCCAGCGGAACAGAAGCCAGATAGCGACCACCACCAGCGCATTTACGGCGCTCATCAGGACAAAGGGGCTGCCGGCCCCGTAGGCATCGAACAACAGGCCGCCGACAAAGGTGAGGGTTACGATGCCGGCGGAACCGGCAACGCCATAGGTGCCGAAAACCGTGCCCTTGTTGCCCTCGGGCGCTACCTGACCGATCAGAACCCCGGCGCTTACGATGGCGCTGGCCTGGCCAATCCCAACCAGGAAAGCCGCGGCCCACATCATCGGTCCCAGCGGATCGTCGACCAGCGCCACACTGACGTAGCCCACGCTTGCGATTGCAAACGAGATTCCGATCCCGACCAGGCGCGGAACCCGATCGAGCATCGTTCCCACGATGACCGGCCAGAACAGGCCGCAGCCTGCAACGAAAGCAAAAATCATGCCCGCCCGCGCGACGGCTTCGGCCGGCGACATGCCGGCGGCGATGCCTGCCTGCGTAACCCAGAGGGACAAGAACGTCGTGACAATCACCAGGTCGCCCTTCGAAGCGAAGGCTGTCAGATAACTCAGGCCCAGCAGGGGCTCTCGTTTCACCAGGGTCACGCCCATCACCGTCTGACGGAACAGGTTCGGCGTCGAACCCGTCGCTCCCCGATTGGGGGCCTGCAGGCCGAAATGAAGGACGATTCCCAGCAGGAGAGCCGCGATCGAGCAGACCCAGAAACTGGCGCGCAGCGCATTGACATCGCTCAGCCCCGCCTGCCCGAAGAACGCCGGAAGCTTCGAGAAGACCGCAATCATTACGACCACGCCCAGAGCGTTGATGATCGCCACGACTCCTATCCAGCGGCCGCGGCACTTGTCGGTGATGTATTCGCCCTGGCAAGTGGACATCATCACAGTGCAGGCCGTGGCCCCGATCGCATAGACGATGCGAAGTCCGATCAACTGCGCTTCGCTTGAAGCCAACGGGTAAGCCGCAAACCCCACTGCAAGCAAGACCATCGCACCAACATAGATCGGACGACGGCCGGCGCGGTCGGACCAGGCGCCGATGAGGCCGCAGATTGCGATCTGCGTGATTTCCTGCAGCGACACGAGCAGGCCGGCCAGCGAGCCTTGCTCTTCTTCCGGAATTCCCAGCAGGGCAAAGACGTACGGATTCATGAAGTTCAGAAACGTCACAAAGCCGATCGTCCAGAAGCCGGCAAACAGGATGGTCAGCGCGTTTCGCCTGCTGACGTCCCTCTCCAGGACCAGAGGGCCAAGGCGCGCGTAACCGGCTTCTCTGGTCGTCACCTAGAGTGCTCCGCGGATGTCACCAGGCCTGAAGTTCGCGATCCCGATAAAAACCGCCGCTCGGCCCGTCTTCGCCCAGCGTCGCGGCCCAGACGACTCCCTCGGCTCCTTCGGGAACGGGACGGCCTCCGCGGGCCGCCAGGCGCGGAGAAGTCGCGGTAAACCCAGGACAGACCGCGTTGACCTTGATGCTTGTCTCTCGAAGTTCCGTGGCGAGTTTTGCCGTCAGTGCGTTCAGCGCCGCCTTGGCAATGCCGTACGACGGGTCCACGGGTATCTTGCTGTTCAGCCCCCACACCGGATCGCCGTGCAATCCCGCACTGCTGGACACGTTGACGATGCGGCCTGCATTACTCTTGCGAAGCAGGGGAAGGGTCGCCTGGATCAGCCGCCAGGTTCCGAAGAGCGTGACATCAACGACACGCTGCGCGGACTCCAGATCGACGGCCGAAGCGGGAGGTGCATCCGGCGTGGAGCCGGTCGCATTGTTGACAAGAATGTCCAGCCGGCCATGGCGCTCCTCGATAAGACGGGCAATGGCCCGGACGCCTTCATCGCTCGATATGTCGAGCCGATGATCGTGGACGTCCAGGCCCCGGCCCCGAAGCTCTTCGGCCAATGCCCGTGCCCTGGACGGATCCCGCGCCGTCAGGAAGACTGTTATGCCTTGCTCGGCAAGTTGCCTGCAGACTTCCAGGCCCAACCCCCGAGAACGGCTGCAGCCGGTTACGAGCGCCACGCGGGGTGCATTGCTCATGCTGACTTCCTCGCATCGCCGCGGCACGGGATCCGGCAATTACGGCAGTCGGACTCGCAAATGCTCTCGATCAGCCGTCGAAACGCCGGCCGGACCTTGTCTTCCCTGTCGGCGAAGACGCTCTTGTACGTCGCCGGGTGGGTGCAGGCTTCGATATATGTGTTCATCTTCCAGCCGTCGGCCGTGCGGTTGAGAACGGCGACTCCCGGATCCGTTCCGCTGGCCGCCGGACCGATCCGCGCCTTGATGTCCCATTCGGCATCGAAGAAGACGACCGCCACGTTGTCCCCGGCCATCTTGGGGCGTATGTTTCTGAAGCCGTACCAGAGGGCAACGATCAACTCCCGCTTTCGCTTGGGTGACCAGTATCCGTTCAGTTCTTCCCATGTCGTGAAAACGTCCGGCTTTTCCATAGCCCGGTAATAGGGAGGCTGATCCGTATCCCACATTTCAATGAGCGATGAAAAGTCATCCTGATCGTTCCACCGCCCTTCATATTCCGCGAAGAACGCTTCCATTTCCTGCTGCAGGTCGCCGACAGGCATGTTCTCCTCCTGTGGCCAGCCGGCACCAAGTGTAGCTGGCCTTGCAGCGTCTCCCGGGCCCCAAGTCACAGCAGGCGGCAACGCACACAAGATTAGGCCGGCTTCGATGCAATGCCGCTTTGTCATCGAGTTACACCCCACAGCCTCGTGTGATATTTTTGCCTCAGTTCAGGCGAAACTTGAGGAAGAGCTGGCGGACCTTCAATGGCAATATCAGGTCTGTTCGGTTTCAAGTGCAGCCTTATGCAGGTTTTTCCTTGGATTCGGGTCGACCGGTTCTGGATGAAGATCAGGCCCGGAGCATGAAAAAAATACCTGTATGTTTGCTTTTTTTATTTGCTGCGGGGTGCATGTCATGGCCTGATGTGCAATTTCTCAATCAGTCAGGACACGATTTGGAAATAAGTTCAGGGGATTTGTCTTTTCGTCTGAATTCAAAGGAAACCAGCAATGATTTCAAATTGTATGAATTTCTGAAATACCCTCTCCAGATCAAGAGTGCAAAATGTGAAGTCAACTACAGCGCAGATGTTCCTACTCCGCAAACGGACTTTGAAAACGCTAGTGAAGCTGGGAAAGATTGGCTATTGAACTACAAGAGATACGCTGCAAGAGTGATTATTTCACCAACCTTAGAGTTAAGGCTTGAAATAACGCATAAGAAGAATTCTTCTGTTCATGATGTTGAAGCTTTCGGTTTTCCCGCCAGGCCCGAAAAACTGGACTGCACGAGTGATAGTTGAATGTGGTGTTTGAGATGACCGTGCCGGAACGGCAATTTGGACGCTAGATGTCCACCGTCATGGCGTTGTAGTCGAACTCGGCTTCCATGCCGGTGGTGGGCGGCTTGGCCCGGTCCGTCGGGTCCGAGCTCATGTAGATGCTGCCGCGCTTGAGCGATTGCACGTGGAATCGGGTGGTGCGGGCGAGGCGGGCCCGCTCGTAGCGCTCGAAGGCCGCCCGCCAGTCTCCCGCCTCCGCTTCGAAGCAGCGGGCGAGGATCGCGCCGTCCTCGAAGGCCATGCCCGCGCCCATGCCGTAGAAGGGCGTCATGGGATGGGCGGCGTCGCCCAGCAGGGTGACGCGTCCGGCGATCCAGCCGTCGAGCGGCTGGCGGCTTGAGAGCGCCCAGCGCAGGCACTTCCCGCCTGGGGACGCCTTGATGATGCGTACTACGTCTTCATGCCAGTCCCTGAATACCTCGAGGACTTCGTCGATGCCGGTCTGCGCGTACCAGTTCTCCTCGCCGATGTCGTCGGGCCGGTAGGCGTTGGCCACCCAGTTGATCTGAGTGCCCCGGCGCAGGGGATAACGCGAGAACATGCTGCCTTCGGCCGGATAGGAGGCAAAGTGGGGCACGTGGGTGACTCCCGGCACATCGGAAGCATCGACGACGCCGCGCCATGCCATATAGCCGGTGTATCGGGGTGGTTCGGTGGGAAACAGCTTGTCGCGCACGACGGACTTGAGACCGTCGCAGGCAATGACGATGTCGCGCCGGTCCGTCGCGCCGTTGGCGAAGTGCAGGGTCACGCCGCTGTCGTCCTGCCCGATGTCGGTGAGCGAGTGTCCGAGGCGAAGGGCGTCGCCCTCCTTGTCGAACGCGTCTTCCAGGACCTTGTGCAGGTCCGCCCGGTGCATGTGCCGGGTCAGTGCGCCCCGGGTCCTGATTGCCTCCTCGATACTCCGCTCCGAAAACCATATCGGCTCGCCGGTCTTGTAGTGAAGCGCGCCGAATGTCGTGGAACCGTCGGCGAAGGATGCCGCTGCGTCTTCCAGGCCGAGGCCGGCGAGCACCACGCTGATGTTGGGGCCCACTGTGATGCCGGCACCGATTTCGCCCAGTTCCGGCGCCTGTTCATAGACGGTGACCTTGAAACCGCGCTGCTGCAGCGCAACGGCGGCGGTCATGCCGCCCAGGCCGGCGCCGACGATTCCAATGTCCGGTCCTTTCATGACGGGCCTTGTCCGTAGCCGAGATCGCGCAGGATGATATTGGGAATCACCCCGTCGTCCCAGTCCGGCGCGGCCATGCCGGTTCGCACGATCACGAGATCGGCGGACGGAATGACATAGACCCGCTGCCCGCCGCCGCCGTCGAAGAACACGACGTCATCCGCCGGAAACGGTTCCGCCTGCTTCACGCCGAACGGTGTGTTCCGGTTGTAGAACCGTTCGGTCACGTGCGGCGAGCCGATCCATGCCTGCAGGCCGTACTTGGGATTGTTGAGCGACGGCGCGAACATTGCGTCGAGCCATTCCGCGGGAATGACCTGCCGTCCGTCGACAACTCCGTCATTCTTGATGGCCAGGCCGAGACGCAGCCAATCCCGAGGGCGGGCCTGGAAGAACGCGTAGGCCTTGGGCATGCCGCCGTCGCGGTCCATCCATAGCGTGGCTGGTTTGGCGCCCAGCGGCCGCCAGAGTTTTTCCGAAAGGTAGTCGGCATACGCGCGGCCCGTCGCGCGCTCAAGAATCAGCATGAGCAACTGGGTGTTGGCGCTGTTGTAGTTGAATTCCGATCCCGGCGCCGCCGTGAGTTCGAAACGGAGAATGGCGCTTTCCATGCTGCGGCCGATGAACAGCCGAAGTGATTTGTTAAAAGGATTTTGTAAAATACTGTAATCAAACGGGAAGTGTTCCAGTCCGCTCGCCATCTGCAGCACATGGCGAATGGTCAGGCGTTCCTTATCCGTTCCTTTCCACTCGGAAATGTATTCAGTCACCGGATCGTTTATTGACCCGATGGATCCGTCGTCCACCGCGAAGCCGAACGTCAGACCCAGCACCGATTTCGCCATGGACAGGGTTTCGGTTACGTCGTCGGGGCCGAATCCCCGCCAGTAGGTTTCGAACTGGATCGCTTCGCCGTGGTGGACGATGAGCGAAAACGAGTCCACCTGCTCCGCATAGTCCACGAGTTCGACAATCGCGCCCGCAGACAGGACCCGGTCGGCCGGGTCGATGCTGGCGATTTCTTCGCGGAAGTCCCCCTCAACCTTGGCCGTCGGGCTGATCCAGCCCGGAATACTGACGGACGTTTGATCGCGGATGGTCGCGAAGCGGTACCAGAAGGTCCAGTCGACAGCGACGGCGACCGCGATCAGGACGGCAACGCCGGTGATGATCCGCCGGGTCATGGGGCTGTCCCGCCCGCGGCGCGCCTGATCCCGCGGAGGATCGTGTTGGGCAGAAAAGCGTTGTCCCATTCCGGCTGGTCGGGCAGCGGCCGGAAGCCCGTGCGCACAATGACCAGCTGCTCGGACGGCACGATCGTGACCGACCGGCCTTCGGAACCGTCGAACATGAACAGATCATCGGCGAGGAAGGGCTCCGAGTGATAGACGCCCGGCTTGGGCACGTCGTTGAGCCACGAGTCCGGGCGGTGATAGAGCCGGCGTTCCACGTAAGGGCTGCCGAGCCAGATCATCAGGCCGAAGTGCTCGTTATTGCGCGAGGGCGTCAGCATTTCCGTCTTCCAGTATTCGGGGAGCAGTTGCTGGCCGTCCCGGGAGCCGCCGTTCATGGCGAACAAGCCGAAACGCAGCCACGTTTCCGGCGGCAGCATCAGGCAGCAGCCCCCGTGCGGCATGCCGCCTTCGCGGTTGACCCAGATGAATCCGCCAGGCGCACCCAGGGGTTTGAGCAGTGCTTCGGAGAAATACTCCGCATAGCGCTTGCCGGTGGCCCCCTCGATGATGTGGGGCATGATGTCGGCGGTCATGTCGCTGTAGTCATATTCCGTTCCCGGCGTGAACGACATCGGGACCTCTTCGAGCAGGACCTCTTCCCAGTACGGGCTGAGATAGCGCCGCGAGCTGAGTCCGGTAACGGGCTCGTCGCGGATGGCGAACCAGCGCAGCCCGCTCGACATCTGCAACACGTTGCGGATAGTCATGGGTTCCTTGTCCGTACCGCGCCAGCGCGGAATGTACTCGGCGACGGAGTCGTCCAGTGAGTGGATGTGGCCGTCGGCAATGGCGCGGGCGATGAGCAGGCCGCCGGCCATCTTGTGCATGCTGCGCGAATTGACCACGTCGGACGGTTTAAGGCCCATCCAGTAATCGGCCGATTGCAGCGCGCCGCGATGCCAGACGAGCAGACTCTCGGACCGGTTGCGCCGGGCGTAGTCGCGGGCGTCGGCCAGCGAGTCTTCCGGGATCGTGCGCTCCTCCGGCGCGGCGACCTCTAAGAAACCGTCGTGCGCCCCGGCAATCGCTTCCGTCGGCTCATACCACTTGTAGCCGCCAGGCCCGCTCGTTTGCCCCTGCGTATTGAACCGCCGAACAAGAATCTCCTCCGTGGTTTCAGCGGCCGTTACGGCGGATTGAGCGCTCACCAGGGCGGGTTGAGCGCCCGTCAATGCGCCGCAGGCCGCAACAACGGCGACTTTTCCGATTGTCATGAACACGGATGTTCGCATGTGGCGAATTTATATCAGCGATTGATACCATTGGTGAGACGCACTTCCGAAAGAGGAGGCAGGGGCCCGTGTTCACAAATGTCTGGTACGTCGCTGCGCGAAGCGAAGATCTTCAGGACAAACCCCTGAAGGTACGCATGCTCGGCTGCGACTTTGTTCTTTACCGCGAGCCGGGCGGCAAGGCGGTCTGTCTCAGCAATGTCTGCCCTCATCGGGGCGGTAGCCTGGCGCACGGCAAATGCAAGGACGACGGATCCATCGCCTGTCCGTATCACGCCTGGTCCTTCAACGGCGAGGGCAAGTGCACGCAGATCGCCTCGCGCCGGGATGAGGATCCGCAGGACGTGGCGCCGGGCGTCAAGATCGACGCTTATCCCACGGAAGAAAAGTATGGCTTTATCTGGACGTTTCTCGGCGACGAACCCGAAAACGCGGCGCCGATCATCGACATGCCCGAAATTGATGACGACGGTTTCCGGTCCACTACCACGCACAGCGAGATTTGGGAAACCAACTATCACTGGGCGAAATTTTCGAATCTCGATCTCGTCCATTTGCCCATCGTTCATGGCATCAAGTTCCAGAACCAGGACAATCCCGATTCGCCGCCGCCGTTTGAACTGACGGAGCATGACGACGGTTTCGACCTGGTGTATTACCCGTCGACGTCAGGTCCGCGCAAAGGCGGGGAGTGGGAAAAACTGCGCGACGGCGACGAAGCGAAGAAAGTCGAGTCGCGCATGAAATTCCGCGTCGCGGGGATCAGCCTTTACGGCAAGGTTGAAATCGGCGGCGTCGGCAGCGGCATGCACAACGTGTTTTACGAGTTTTCGACGCCGATCGACGAGCAAACGACGGCCATGCACTACATTTTCTTCCGCAACTTCATGCTGCAGCCCGAGCTCGACGAGGAGCACCTGAAGCGTAATCTGATGCAGGCGCGCCAGGACAAGGCGATCGCCGAGGCGCAGCAACCTCGCATTGCGCCCGTGGGCCCCGACCCCAACGGCCTGTACACCTATGACGAGGACTCCGAAATTCGGCTCTACTGGAACCTGATGGCCCGGATGCGCGAACGCGGCTGGCAAATCGATCGCAAGGCCTGGGCCGAGGCCCTGGCTGCCGGCCACTATCGGGCGATCCCCTCGCCCGTGCGCAAAAAGGATCCCAAGGGCTGGGTCCACGATGAAGTGCCGCGCTACGCCAGGGGCACGACCTTCGCCGCCGCCGCGTAGCCACCCTACTCGCTGGGGCGAGTCGCAACTAGCCGGCGAGCCGCGCTTACGGCGTTAGGGGGTTGTGCCGGCGCCGTATTCGTTGGTGGGGTCGCGATAGATCGTATGGAAGTGCGGCCCGTCCACGGCGATGCCGTCTTCGACCGAGAACTCGATGATCAGCGTGGGGCCCTGGATGCGGTAATAGACGTGCCCGCCGTCGCCGGCTTCGTGGGGGCCGTTCCATGCGAAGTGCAGGTCGTCGAGCCCCGCCTCCAGCGCCGCCATGCGCGCATCCGCGTTTTCGCGCGGCTGCAGCAGCACCCAGTGGCCGATGGTCTCCAGCAGCAGCGCGCGGGCCTTTTCGGGCCAACCCGCGACGGCGCTGCCCAGCACCTCGGGAATGAAACCATCCTGTCCCGCCCCGGCCTCCACGCTGCGCGGCCGCGGGGTGATTGACGCCTCCCTCCGAAGCGGTTCGGGCAGGGCTTGCATGACGGCGTGACCGGCCGCGAGTTCGTCTGCAAAGAGTGTCGCCAGCGCGCCGGCGTACTGGAATTCGGCAGGTTCGACGCCCACGAAGGTGGGCGACAGCCCGGTCGCGCGTCCGTCCGCGAAGCTGCCGTTGATCCCCAGGTGATGCCCGCCGAACTGCCAGCCCCAGTGACCGGTGCCTGTCGGCTGGCCGAAGAACGCAAGCCAGTAGTTGTCGTCCGACCATCCGGCGCGCGCTGCCCTGGGGAAGGCCTTCAGAACGGCGTCGGCGCCGACTATCCGGGTGGCCGTTTCGTAACCGTGCGGGCCCAGCGCCGAGGCGAGAAAGTCGAACGCCCGTTCGAGCTGGACGGGCGTCAGGTCGCCGAGCCGCAGCCCGTTCCGCTCAAAGCGCGTGACTCCGGAGGGCAGGTTCGACCAGTTGCCGCGCAAAGGACTGTCGACGGGCAACACGATCGCGTCCGCCTGCTCGGTACTCAGCTCCGCCAGCAACGCCTTCGCCGCCTCCAGAGCGGCGCGGCCGCCGGGCTTTCCGTACGTCTCGGCGAACGGCGGTGCGGGCGTTATGCGTGTCTCGGAGGCCTGCGCTTCGGCGTTCTGCAGCAGCGCCGCGTGCGCGACCAAACCGCCTGCGCCCGGCCAGACGATCGCGAAGACCGCCAGCAGCAACACAATCCTGCCGGTATTCATGGATCAACTATACGCGGGTTCAGGCATGGTCAACTACGGCCGCTATATGGGGAAGATGGCGGTATTGCTCGCCCAGGCCGAGGCCGTAACCCACGAGGAACTCTTGCGGCGCGTCGAAGCCGACCCAGCGCACGTCGCACTGGAGATCTTCGGCCTTGCGCTTGTGAAGCAGGACGCAAACCTGAATCTCGCCAACTCCCTGATCCTGGAGAAACGGAACGACGTAATTCATCGTGCTGCCGGTATCGATAATGTCATCGACCAGCAGTACGGATCGTCCGCTTATCCGGATTCCGGGGTTGTAGGTCATCTCGATTCGCTCGCCGGGTTGCATCGAGTCCCCGTAGCTCTCGATGCCCAGGAAGGCAATCTCGTGCGGTGTCCGGATTTGACGGACCAGGTCGGCCAGGAAAATGAAGGAACCCTTCAGGAGCCCGATAACGAGGAGATCCGGCGTCGCATCGTAGTAATCGCTGATGGAGGTTCCCAGTTCCTGAACGCGCCCATTGATTTCGTCGGGAGTCAATATTCGCTTGAGTTGACGCACGCGGTTCATAGTGCCATGTTTGAGTTAGCGACACGTGCATTTGAAGAGAGGAAAGAGGTCATGAGCCCTGCTGAGCCCGCCGTGCTCAACCGGCCCGACATGGACTTCGAAGAGGAGCGGATCGCGCTGGCCTGCGTGTTACGCTGGGCGGCCCGCCTGGACATGCACGAGGCGGTTGCCAACCACTTCAGTCTCGCCGTCAACAGGGCGGGCACCCGGTTCCTGATGAACCCCAGGGGGCGCCATTTCTCCCGTATCAGGGCAAGCGAACTGCTGCTGCTCGATGCCGAAGATGATTCCGTAATGACGGGGCCGGATGCCCCGGATCCCACGGCCTGGGCGTTGCATGGCAACATCCACCGGCACGTGCCGCATGCGCGTTGCGTGCTTCACGTTCACTCGAAATACGCGTCGGTGCTGGGCAGTCTCGCGGATCCCACTCTGCCGCCCATCGACATCAACTCGATGCGTTTCCGGGGAAGCGTGTGCATCGACGACGGCTTCGACGGCATGAGCCTCGATGGCGAGGCCGAACGCGTCGCCCGGCTGTTGGGCGACAAGCCGATTCTTCTGATGCGCAACCATGGGTTAATGGTGATCGGCGAGACGGTCGCCCGGGCGTTCGACGACCTCTACTACTTCGAGCGCGCCTGTTCGACCTACATCACGGCCCTGCAGACCGGACGTGAGTTGCGCATCGTTTCCGACGAAGTGGCGGCGAAGACAGCACGGCAATGGCGCGACTATCCGGATTTGGGCGAGGATCACTTTCGCGAGCTGCAGGCCATCCTGGATCGGGAAGAACCTTCCTACCGCCGCTGATCACGCCGCCTTTCGCCAGGCGACCGAAAGACAACCAATGAATAGCAATAACATTCACTCCGGAGGTAATGAAAATGAGATCCATCTTTCTAGCCGGGCTTCTTCTCGTCGGCATGGCTCATGCCGACGACACTCAGGAACAGCCGACGGACAGCGAGGCCCTTGCGCCGGAACCGTTGGTGAATGAAGACGAATCAACGACAGTCCGGGACATACTGAACTTCCATGAGATGACGGATAACATCGCGATTGGCGGGCAGCCGACCGTCAGCCAGTTGGCTCAGGTCGCGGATGCGGGCTACTCCGTTGTCGTGAACCTGGCAATGCATGACTCGGACAACGCGATACCGGAAGAGGGCAGCGTCACCGCTTCCCTGGGCATGTCCTACATTCATATCCCCGTTCCCTCGGATGCGCCCACGTCAACGCACGTCCGGAAATTCTTCAACGTGATGGACGCCTTTGAAGGCGAAAAAGTCTTTGTTCATTGCGTTGTGAGCGGACGAGTGTCCGCCTTCATCAATCGATACATGATGCTCACGCAGGGGGCAACAGCCGAGCAGGCCACTTCGCCATTGCTGCAAAGATGGCTGCCCGCCATGGAGGAACCCTGGACGTCGATCATGAAGCTGGAGCTGGACGATATCGAACAATGAAGAATCGGAATCCAGCCTCGGGCGGTACTGACGGATGAGCGAGGGAAAGGTTCTCCTCTACGAAACGAGCATCAAGCCGGAGTGGATCGACCACAACGGCCACATGAACGTCGCCTTCTTCGTGCTCGCCTTCGACGAAGCGACGGACGCCGCGTATGAGCACTGGGGCATCGGCATGGACTACCCGGACGTCAGCGGATGCTCGGTGTTCACGCTGGGCATCAACGTCGACTACCTGGGCGAGCTGTTCGAAGGCGATGCGATCCGCGTCGAGACGACGCTCGTGGACTACGACGCCAAGCGCATCCATTACTTTCATCGAATGATCGATACGGGCAAGGACAAGCTCGTTGCGACCAACGAGTGCCTGTGCATGAACGTTGACCTGACGGCCAGGAAGTCCGCGCCGTTCCCGGATGACGTTATCGAGAAGCTGGCGCCGTTTGCCGGTGACGCTGAACCGCCCAAGGGCTTCGGCCGCACGCTGCGCATCCGGCGTTCGTGACGGGGCAGGCGCCGCAAGGACAACAACCCAACGGCTTCCTCTCACGGACATGCGGCATCTCTTGAGGCGCCCTTTTTACCTGATACGCGTGAAACGGCGCGGACGCACCCAGAGCCAGCTTCCGACGACGGCGGCTCCGAAGAGCGTATAGCAGACCGCAAACACCCATGCCGGCGCCCGGTAGTAAAGCAGCGTTTCCAGCCAGTGCGCCACGAACGATCCCGGATAGGTCGAATCGCCGGCGCGGGAGCGGAGCGTCATTTCAATGGTCGTGAGAGGGCAGATCGCCCCGAACCATGACTGAACCACCACCACCCCTATGGCGAGGAGGTGCGCCAGTCGAAACCACGGATTTCGGACCCACGACCAGCGACGCGCCTTGCCGGCGAGGATGAGCGCGAGACCACCGATAACGAACGCGACGAACAGCACATGCAGCAATAGAACCGCATCGGCGGCCAACTGATAAATCGAGGATGATTCCGCCTGCTCCACCGCCCCTCCTGCGACCTGGCTCACGACTAACCCTAACTGATCCATAGGCCCCCGGGCGGTGAAGTCGAACTATCGCGGTATTTCCATTTGTTATAATTTGCACAATTAAGAAAAATTGTACTAATAAAGGAAATCCCATGTCTGAACAGTTTCCCATCACCGAGATTCGCGAGAAGTTCGCGGAAATCACGGGACGCGTGCAATTTGCCGGCGAACGCATAGCGATACAGAAGCATGGCAAGACAGTTGCCGCTTTGGTGCCTCCTTCCGATCTTGAAGCGTTGAGGGCGCTTGAGGAGCAGCTCGACTTGCTCGACGCCCTTGAAGCCCTTGCGGATTATCGCGACGAAGGTGGAGTCAGCCTTGAGGACCTGAAGGCGAGCCTCGGCCTTTGACTTACCGCATCGTCTTCTCACGGGCGGCGGAGAAAGACCTTGCCCGCGTCTCTAACCGTGCAACGCTTCGACGACTGGTTCGTGCGATAGAGGCCTTGGCGGATGAACCGCGCCCGGCCGGCGCCAGGAAACTGCGGAGCGCAACCTCGATCTGGAGAATCCGCGTAGGCGACTGGCGTGTCTGCTACACGATCGAGGACGATGAACTGCTTGTCCTCGTGCTCACGGCCGCACGAAGGGGAAACGTGTATGAACGCCTCCGTAAGCGCTTGAGTAAGTAGGGGGTAGCAATGGCGAATTCAGGCGACGCAGTCCGGTTGACGCCGGACGAAATGGCCCGACGCATTCCCGATGCGGCAGGAAACAGATTTCATGTCGGGTTGGAAAGGGGCCAGCTCCAGGTTGAGTTCTACGTTCCCGAGGGCACGGATCCGCAGCAACCCCACAGCCGGGACGAATGCTACGTGGTGATCCGTGGATCGGGACGGTTCCAGATGGGAGAAGAGGTGGTCCCGTTTAACGCGGGCGACTTCCTCTTCGTGCCCGCCGGGGTGGAGCATCGGTTTCTTGATTTCGGTGACGACCTGGCAACCTGGGTCATTTTCTACGGCCCCGAGGGCGGCGAGTGATCGCCTGGCTATCCGTCTGTTAAAGCCATGAAACGAGAACACACTTACACAACGACTGTTACCTGGCAGGGAAACAAAGGTGCGGGAACCGTCGCGTACGACGCCTACGCACGGGACTACGAAATAGCCTGCGATGGTAAGGAAACAATACGCGGTTCGGCCGATCCGCTGAACTTAGGGGACGCAAAGCGTCACAATCCGGAAGAAATGCTCGTCGCCGCGCTGTCAGCCTGTCACATGCTTTGGTACTTGCATCTTTGCGCAGCCAGCGGCCTCGTTGTTGAGGCGTATGAGGACTCGGCCGATGGGCTAATGCTGACGTGTCGTGATGGCTCCGGTGAGTTCAATAAAGTGACGCTAAGGCCACGCGTCACCATTTCAGCCAATAGCGACGCGGACGAAGCGATGCGTTTGCACACGAAGGCCAACGAGATGTGTTACATCGCTCGCTCCGTAAATTTCCCGGTACACCACGAACCGGATATAGTCGCGGGCGCACCTGCTGGTGGTGACTTTCAGATACCGGATTCCTGAATTCGTTTGATTGTGTGATGAACAAGAAGCCTTCAACTCGGCCCGATGCCGAGCGCGATCACGTTGCGCTGGCGGAGTACCGCGCCAGTATCGACAACATTGATGCTTCGCTGATTTACTTGATGGCCGAGAGGTTCAAGATTACGGAGAAGGTAGGAGAGTACAAGAAAGAAAAGGGGCTCCCGGCTGCTTCGGTCGATCGAGAACAGGTGCAATTTCGGCGCATGGAGCAACTGGCTAAAGACGCCGGCGTAGATCAGGAATTCATGGGCAAATTTCTGAGGTTCATCATGGACGAAGTCATCAAGCGACACGAGAGAATCAAGGAACGATAGATTTCTGCTGTGCCTGCGTTCACGCGGCGTGGGCTTGGCCCCTCACGTCACTTCGAAGTCGGACATCTTCTCGGTATTGCTGGAAAGGGTTGGATGTCAGCAGGTGGTTGGCGTCCACGAGCGCTTGCGTCTGGCTACCTGTCGGGAGAGGTCTTCGCCTTCAAAACTTACCGGCTGCGCATGCTGCACATTGAGTTCCGTCAGTCGCAGATTGACCACCGACCAGGCGCCGTCCTCGTCTGAGAGTACCGCGCCCAGGCAGGTTCCGCACACGCGGCAAATATAGAAATCTGTCGCCTGCAGCCCGAAGCGATACTTCTGCAGATAACGCTCGTCCGCGATACGAATGGTGGTCGAGCCTTCGGGATCGGCCCAGTACGTCGCGCCGTGTTTCTGGCAGAAACTGCACTCGCAGGAACGCGCAACAATGTCATCGAGCGCCGTTCGCGTCGTGAGTTCAAACGACAGGTTCCCACAGTGGCACGCTCCCGCGATGCTGTGTGGTGTCCTGTTCACCCCGCTTCGTGTTGCGCAATTTCGCCCGAAAGCCGGCGAGCCGCTTCCTCGATACCGTGCGGAGTCCCTCCGCCGGAGTAGATGATGGAGCGCGACGCGCTGATGATCAGACTGTTAGGACTGACGGACGACCTGCCGTTCCTGATGCTCGAAGCCAGGGAGCCATTCTGAGACCCGATGCCCGGCACGAGGAAAGGTACGGAGGGCGCCGCCTTGCGGGTAAGAGACATTTCCTTCGGGAAAGTGGCGCCGACCACGAGCATCACGTTCTGTTTGTCCTGCCACAACTCTTCTGCTTCAGCGGCCACTTTTTCGAACAACATGCTTCCATCGATATGCATGTCCTGCAAGAAACCCGAACCGGGATTTGACGTCTTGCACAAGATAATGGCTCCTCGATCGTCGCGTTCAATGAAGGGCTCTATGCAATCCAGCCCAAGAAACGGACTCACGGTTACCGCATCCGCGCCATAGCGGTCAAAGGCCTCCAGCGCGTACATCTTCGACGTGTGTCCGACATCTCCTCGTTTCGCATCCAGGATCACAAGCGCATCCGGCACTTCTTCCCTGATGTACCGGATCGTGTCGGCCAACTCGTCTTCCGCGCCAACCGCGTGATAAAAGGCAGCCTGGGGCTTGAAAATATTGCAATGGTTCTTTGCCGAATCGACGATACGTTTGTTGAATTCGAAAATGGGCCGTTTCGCGCTGCGGAGATCGTTCGGAATCTTGTGCAGATCAGGGTCCAGCCCTACGCACAATTGAGCATGGCTCCCGCGAAAGGACCTGGCGAGTTTTTCGGGAAAAGTCAGCATTATTTTGCGTGCACGGATTTTCCTGGCCGGATTACGCGTATTTTACGACTCCGCCACTATTTGAGCCATCAGGCCGTGCCGCCAGTCACCTGGCCCTATCGTGATTGAACCGGTCAATTCGCCCTGGCCGCTTGCAGTGCCTGAATGAACACTGCCGGTTCCTCAAGGCTGACTAGCAACGTCGTGCCGTCGTTGAGCGGCAGGCTGGCCACCGATGAGCGATCAGTCAACGCGACCAGCGCCTTGCCGCCGCCGACCAGTCTGAACCACCCGAGCGAATAACCCAGCGAACCGAGCCCGTTGGTTCGCACACCAAGCCGCACTTCGCGGTCCGTTCTCATGTTCACGACGTGGGCGCCCGAGGGTTCGATCGTGTCCAGCGGAATCGAACGGCCGTAGACCGGAACGCTGAATTCGAGCGCGTCCCCGGTAATCGTCACGCTGGACCGGTAACCGCCGTAAAGAAAATAGACTAGGAGCAATGTAATCAACACAGGCAGGCCAACCGAGAGAGTCAAGCTGATCCAGGATTGCGACGCGAAGTAGCGCGCAGGACCTCCTCCGCTTACTACTACGAATACGCTGATCGCCAGTGGCAGGGCCGCCAGCAGCGCCAGGACGGTTGAAGCCGTCGCATCAATCGGAATGATCGGAAATCTCATCGCGCCACCACCGACGCCCGCAACTGTCGGTAACGAATCGCGCTGCACTGATCCCCGCCTTCCTGTCCGGGTTCGATGAACATTCTCCTGGTAATTCCTCAGCAGGCCTATGCTGCGGCGCTGGACTCTTCAGCTACGACGAGCGGAACCAGAGCGGACGAGTCCAAATATCTCATAGTCGTTCGATCCGATCTTCGGTGAGCGTGTCCGACAAACTGGTGGGCAATTGAATAGGAGGCTCGTCCAGTATGGCGGCCGATTTTCCTTTGCCCGGCCGCAACAGCCCGGATCGGATGAGCGTCCGACGCAACCCGTCGGCGGTAGCCGCCGGCGGCATCAATCGGGCAACTGGCTTGCCTCTGTAAAGAACCTGAACTTCGCCACCGCGGCTGACTTCGCGGATATAACGCGACAGGTTCGCCTTCAGGTCTGAGATCGACGCCGTCTTCATGATGACTAGTATGACGTTCACATTATGACCATCAAGTCTAGACTTGCTTGATCGATGCGCGAGACGGGGCGGCTGATATGATCCGTTTCCCACTGGAGGAACACGTTATGACAGCCACGCGCAGAGACACATTGAAGTACACCGGAGCCGCGATTGCGGTGATGTCCGCGGCTCGCGCCGGCGCCGCCGAAACGCGGGCGGAAGGCAACCCCTGGGCGGTGAGGTCCGGTCCCATGGACGTGCCCTATGTGCCCAGGCGCGGCTACGCGGACGGACCGTTCGGGCAGGTCCACTTCCGAGACACGGGCGAAGGAAGGCCCCTGATTCTGTGTCCGCAGGCGCCTCAGACTTCGCGCCAGTTCGAGAACGTCTACGAACCCCTGGCGCGCCGCGGGATCCGGGCCATCGGCGTCGATTCTCCCGGGTTCGGGGAATCGGACCCCACGCCCTTCGTGCCCACGGTCAGTGACTGGGCCGAGGCGGTGCCCGCCGTGCTCGACCTGCTGGGCATAGAAAAGGCCGACGTGCTCGGCCACCACACCGGGGGCATGGTGGCGACGGAAACGGCCGTCCTGTTCCCGGAGAGAGTGAACAAACTCATCATCAACGGGCCTTTGCCTATGGGCGAGGAAGAACGAAGCAACTTCCTCAAGTTCGTCGAGGCAGGCGAGATCAACTTTGTCCACCAGGCCGACGGCAGCCATATGCAGGACGCCTTCGCCGGGCGCTACCGCATGTACGTGGACGGCGGAGGAACGCCCGACCCGAAGCTCATCACGCGCTATACGGTGGAGCGCTTCCAGGGTTACGCGCCGTTCTGGACGGGCCACCACGCGGCGTTCATCTACGACCACAATGCGGGGCTCATGAACGTCATGGTCCCCACGATGATCCTGACCAACACGGGCGACCAGATTTACGAAAATGCGAAGCTGGCCGCTGAGATGCGTCCCGACTTCGAATATGTGGAGCTTGAAGGCGGCGGCATCGACATCGTCGATCAGATGCCGGAGGAATGGGCCGACGCGGTGGCGGGCTTTCTGACAAAGGCCTGAGCGCCGTGTATTATGCGTTGAGCTTGTCAGGCGGGGTTGGCCTGGCTTGTTTCTCTTGATCTCTGGGAGGGGACACCTATGAAGTCACGAAATCTGCTTGCGTTCTCAATTATGGGCCTGATGGCGTTGCCGGTTGCGCAGAGTGCTTTGTCGCAGGATCTCTCGCTGGAGGAAATTGTCGTCACCGCCCGGAAGCGCGAAGAGAACATCTACGAAATTCCGATCTCGGTGTCGGCATTTTCGCAGGACCAACTGGACTCGGCCGGCATCGGCGATTTCCATGAGCTGTCGAAGCTTGTTCCGGGTCTGGACTATCACGGTGTCACGGCGACAGCCGGGCGCGTGAACCCACAGATCCGCTTCCGCGGAATGAACCAGCAGATTATTACGCCCTCGACCCAGGTGGGCGCCCTGTTCTGGGACGGGTCGTACATCGCGGCCGGCGGCGGCTTCCTGCCCATCACGGACGTGGAGCGCGTCGAAGTCATCAAGGGACCGCAAACCGCGTACTTCGGGCGCAACACGTTTTCGGGCGCGGTCAACTATATTCCCCGGCTTCCCGGGGACGAGTGGGAAACGGACCTGACGCTGCAGTACTCGCCGTCTCAGAACGAAGAGTACATCGTTGGCGTCGGCATAGGCGGTCCGATCTCGGATACGGTGGGTCTGCGCCTGTACGCCGGTTACGAGCAGAATGCCGGCGATTTCAATTTTCAGGACGGCTCGCCTTTCGGCGTTCAGCAGGATCTCACCTTCAACGGCACGCTGACCATTGACGTCACCGAAGACTTCCGCCTGAAACTCACCGGATACTACGTGGACGCCGAGGATGGCGGCGTTAACGGTGGCGTCGATTCAAGGTTTCACGGGACTGCGGCCAGCGAATGCGGAATCGTCTACACGGGCGAGTATCTGAATCCTGCCACGGGCGCACGGACTCCCTTTACCCGAACTATCGCCACCGACTTCGGCGGGTCCCACTTATGGTGCGGCAAGTACCCCGACGGCGAGCACCTTGTGTTCGGGATAACACGGACACCTGAGGGCAACTTCCCTTTCGGCCAGAGATTTGGCGGTCGTGTTCTTGACGCAATTCACCCTCTGCTCAGGGATTTCGACATCCTGAAGGATCCGCCGGACGAGTTGGGTGGATTTAACAGGACCTACCGCGTTCAATTGAGCGGCGAATATGACGTTTCCGATCACACACTGTCGTTCCAGGCTTCGCTCGCGGACACGGGAACCATTAACAACGTGGACTTCTGGTATGGCATTCCATCAATCCCCGGCACGTCCTTTGCTCTTGGGACTCAGATTGCCACGAAGGAAAACTATTACGAGGCCCGGATCGCCTCGCCGCAGGACCAAAGGCTCCGGTATCTTGTTGGCGTCAGCGATTATGACCAGCGCTATCGGGCCGGTTGGCTCGCGACGCAGTCGCAGCTGGATCCGAACTCGCCTGTCGGTGCAAGGGTGGACTTCCAGGACAATGGGACCACGGCGCTGTTCGCATCGGTGGACTACGACATCACCGAGGATCTCACAGTGTCGGTGGAAGCCCGTTACACCGATGAAGAAGCGATAGCGGTCCTGCTGGGCAATAACTCCAATGCCCCCTGTTCATTTACGACCGTGTGCAATGAACGGAACGAATACACCGATTTCATTCCCAGGGTGATTTTCAGCTACCAGGCGTTTGAAGGGGCCACCGCCTACTTCAGCTATTCCTACAGTTCCCTGCTTGGCGTTGCCACGCAGGCCGGATTGGTCAACAGCGTTGCGCCGGAAATCATTCCTGACGATCAGTTGGAAGTGCTGGGTCTGTACACGCCGCCCCAGGAAAACACGCAATATGAGTTCGGCTGGAAACAGCAGACGGACAATTGGGGCTTTACAGCCGCCTTCTTTTACATCGACTGGAAACACCAGCCCTTCGCGTCGGTGATTCTGCTTCCCACGGGCGGGACGACATCCTTCCGGGGTCCGGGCAATTCCACGTACACGGGCATCGACCTGGAAGCGCAGGGCAATCTGACGGACTGGTTCAGCATTCGCGGCACGCTCACTTACGTGGACGCGATCATGGAGTCGTTCTCTTCGCGCGGGTCGAACGAGTTTGTAGTGCTCGGATCGGGCGCCTTGTCCGTCGTCAACGATGGCAACGAGGCGCGCAACACGCCGAAATGGACGGCATCACTGAGCCCGACCGTTCTTGCCGAATTCATCGGACGTGAATTCTTCTTCCGTACCGATTTCTTCTACGAAAGCGCGAAGTGGGCGGACTACTCGGAATTCAACCGGACGAAGTCAATGTTCAAGATCAATGCCCGCGTGGGATTCGATCTGACCGACAACAGCACCCTCGAGGTTTTCGGCACCAATCTCACCGACAACAAGGTCCTGCCCAACACCAACGGAACGACCAGCGGTCCCGGCGGCAGCCGCAAGGCATTCACGGCGGGCTACCAGAGGCGGGAATTCGGCGTGCGCGTGAGGGCGTCCTTCTAGGCCTTTTTCAGGCTTTCCTGAACCGCCAGCCGTACAGCATGCGCCCGTAGAAGTTGAACCACTTCTTCGCTTCGGGGTCTTCGAACGGGTAGTCGGCGCCGAGTTGCCTGGCCGCGATGAGGCCGGTCACGAAGCAGGTTTCCTGGCTGTTGATCAGCGTGTGGGCGCCGCAGTGCCAGCTTCGCCGCTTGCCCTGGATGAAGCGGAACAACTGAATCAGGATGGCGATGTGGCGCACGTCGTGGACGACGTGCTGGAACCACCACTTCTTGATGATTTTGCTTTCGTCGATCGGGCTGATCGCGTTGTAGGTCACCAGGCAGGGCTTGTCCGACCTTTTCGCCCACGGTTGCTGGTTGTGCATGATGTAGGTGATCTCATAGTTGTCAGGGCGCGTGCCGTACTGCTCGATGTGGTTGCTCCTCGTATCGAGCGCCTCCACGTCGCTGTCCGGAAGAACCGAGGCGTCCGAGTGCACGATGGTGTGGTTGTGCAGTTCGCTCTCGTAGCGTATCGAGGAGAGGATCGAGCTCTCCAGGTAGGTCGGGTCATGCAGCATCATCAGCGTCTGGTTCGCGTTGCAGGCGAAGACCACGTCGTCGAACTTCTCTGCGTTGCCGTTTTCATCCTCGACCAGGACATGGGACGGGCGCCGGTACACCTTCCGGACCGGCCGCTCGAGGTAGATCCTGTCCCGGAAATCGCCAGACAGCGCTTCGTAGATGCGCCGCGTGCCCTGGTCCCAGGTCTTCATCGGCGTCGCGGCTTCGATGTCGAAGAACTGCAGGTAGCGGGAGAACAATGACGCGGGCATATCGAACACGTTCGTCGCCATCAGGAAATTGACGAACATGGGCTTGAGGATCTTGTAGCGGAAGTCGCCCGAATACCGGCCCCAGTTGAGCACCGTTCCCATGCTGACGTAGTTGAACGGGTTCAGGAGATTGAGCAGCCTGGACCGGGTGTTGTTGACCCGGCCGAACCAGTGCAGACGCTTCAGGAGGTTCTGGAATTTCCGGATTTCCGGCTGCAGTTCCCGGCGGATGTCGGAGTCGAAGTCGTGCGCATAGACGCCGCCGCGATACTTCACGCTGTAGCTGAACCGGGTGTCGATCAACTCGATGTCGTGTTGCTGCATGACCAGCAGGATGTGCTGGTAAACAGAGGGGATCAGCGCGGTCACCGAGATGTCGAATGGAATCGAGCCGCCGCCGTCCTGCGGCATGTCGGCGGTAATGGCGTTGCCGCCCAGCCGGTCCTGCGCTTCGTAGAGCCGGAAATCGAACCGGTCGGGATGCCGGCTGAGCGCCCACGCGGCTCCCAGTCCCGAGACTCCCCCGCCAATAATGGCAACCCGTCTAGCCATCCCCCCGCGGTCCAAAGGCCTGAGATGCTCCGTTTCTTTCCTGCCGGTCTTTGTCAATCACGTCCCAAAGCCACTCAGGGTCGGGCATGGTCGCAACAGCAAAATACTCGAGATATTCGAGCTTGGCTGGTCGATAACCGACAAGAATCGAGAGTTTTTTCGGTCGGTCATAAGTAAATCTGAATTCGGCGTTAATTCCGACAAGATCGCCATTGCGATCCACAAGCGGACCTCCGCTGTCGCCAATCACAAACGGAACATCGTGCTTCAGGACCAGGAATTCAGGTAAGGTCCCGCGAGCTTCCTGCCATTGGATAGACAGAATCCTGCCTGCTGACAAGCGTGCGCCATTCCTGAAACTTTTCAAGTGCACGATCGGCCAGCCGGCGCCGATGACCGGATCTTCCTCTTGAGGAACAGTGCCGGCCAGATCGAAAGGCGCGAAAGAAGGCAGTGACTCCATGTCGGCATGAACAATGGCGAAATCCAATTCGGGCATCGGTTCACTGGACTCCGGTTCTTCGTTCGCCGCCGAACCGGCGATTGACGTCCAGACCATGCGAGCCGGGACCCCCGCAGCTCGGGTACGACCGTTATCCTCGGAGAGTCCGACAATCAGGTGCAGACTTTCCTCACCGTCAATGTTGTGGGCCGCAGTCAGAAAGTAGCCATCATCCGTAATTGGCACAGCCGATCCAATACCTCCCGTTCCCTTGCCTTCTCCGTGAATGGAAAGTTCCGATTCCTCGATCTCAACGGAAACGGAATCGAAGTTGCTCATCAGCATGGCGACTCGCGGTCCCAGGGATTCCGTCAACGGTATTCCGTCCACTATCTCGGCTTCCCATGCCGTCAGGCTTTGTTCTTTTTTGTCAGCGAGCCAGTTCGTTACTTGCCAGAGGAAATGGTTTGTGCATCCCGAAAGAAAAAGGAAAACACCGCCGGTCAGCGCCAGGGTTTTGAGCGAAAGTGGAAACTTCTTCATTTTTATTCGTTTGATACCGGCACGACCGTCCCTTGAGCAATGGCACAGAGCGTTTCGGCGCCGTCGCCCGAGACCGCGAAGACCTTGCCTTGGCACACGGCCTGGCGCTTGCTCAGGGCCGTGGTGCGCGCGCGTGCGATGAGCCGGTCGCCGATGGCGGGCCGTACGAAGTTGATCTTGAATTCCGCCATCAGGACATCGCCGCCGAGGGCAAGGCCGCCCGCGAAGGCCATGGCGTTGTCGGCCAGGTAGCTGAGGACTCCACCGTGGGCAAACCCGTGCTGCTGGGTCAGCTCATCGGTGACCGCCAGGGCGATTTCGGCGCTGTCGGGCCCGACCGATTCCAGCGAGGCCCCCAGGTGCCTGGTGAAGGGCTGCGAGTCGAAAATCTGCCGGGCGAGCTTCTCCAGAGTGCTCATGCCGCGCCATCTTATCCGCTACTGGCGTGGCCGGGGACGCGCTTCCCGCCAGTGGTGGCAGGCGACGCGATGCGAGGCCGAGACACTCTCGCCGGGCGGCCGCGTGCGCGCGCATTCGGGTGTGGCTATCGGGCAGCGGGTGCGGAAAACGCAACCCGACGGCGGTTCCAGCGCCGACGGGATTTCACCCGGCAGGGCGTCGGCCGCATCAAGCGGACCGAGGTCGGGATCGGCCACGGGAATCGCTTCGATCAGCGCCCGGCTGTAGGGGTGTCGGGGGTTTTCGAACAACTCGTCGCGCGGCGCGATTTCCATCAGCCGGCCGAGATACAGCACCATCACGCGGTGCGACATGTAGCGCAGCACCGACAGGTCGTGGCTGATGAACAGGATCGCAATGCCGGTTTCCCGCTGCAGCCGCCGAAGCAGGTTGCAGATCTGCGCCTGTATGGACACGTCGAGCGCGCTGACCGGTTCGTCGCAAATCAGTAGCTTGGGCCTGGTGATCATGGCGCGCGCGATGCTGATGCGCTGGCATTGGCCGGAGCTGAACTCGTTGGGATAGCGGCCGGTCATTTCGGGCCGAAGGCCCACCCGCACAAAAATGTCCGCTACTGCAGCCTGGCGTTCCCGGGCGGACATGTCCGCCGCATGCACGCGCAGCGGCTCGGCGACGATCTCTCCGACCGGCATGCGCGGGTTCAGGGCCGACAGCGGGTCCTGAAACACGATCTGCAGTTCGCTGCGCAGTTTTGTGAGCGTCTTCGGATCGGCGTGCGCCAAGTCCACGCCGCGCCAGAGGACGCGTCCCGCCGCCGGCGGGACCAGTTGCAGAATCGCCTTCCCGAGCGAAGTCTTGCCGCAGCCCGTCTCCCCCACGATTCCCAGCGTTTCGCCTTCGCAAAGCTCGAAGCTGATGTCATTGACCGCGCGCAGCGTGCTGGCGCGCGATCCGAACACGCTGGGGCGGCGTTGCTCGTAGTCAACGCAAAGCGACCGGACGCTGAGCAGCGGTTCGGTCATGGCGAAATGAGGTGGCAGGCGGCCGTATGCTGCTCTTGCGCGTCGCCCAGCAGCGGACGCTCGTTCAAGCAGCGATCCATCACGTGTTCGCAGCGCTCGGCGAACGCGCAGCCGCGCATTGCCGACAGCGCGTCCGGCGGCTGCCCCGGAATCGCCGGCAGATCGGTCGCGGCGTCCGTGGCGAGGCTGGGCAGCGAGGCGAGCAGACCCGCCGTGTACGGGTGCTTCGGGGCAGCGAACACTTCGCGCGTGGTCCCGGATTCCACCGCGCGGCCGTTGTACATGATCAGGATGCGATCACAAAGTCCCGCGGCGACGGCCAGGTCGTGCGTGATCAACACGACCGAGGTATTGGCGTCACGCCGCAGTTCGGCCAGCAGCCCGAGAATCTGCGCCTGGATCGTCACGTCGAGCGCGGTGGTCGGTTCGTCGGCGATCAGAAGATCGGGCCGGCAAATCATTCCCAGAGCGATCATCACGCGCTGGCGCATGCCGCCGGACAATTCGAACGGATACAGGTCGAGGCAGCGCTTCGGATCGGGCAAACGCACGGTATCCAGCATTTCCAGGGCCTTTTGGCGCGCCTGGCGGGCGTTCATGCCGAGATGCCGGCGCGCCGATTCTTCAAGCTGGCGGCCGATGCGCAGCGTGGACGTGAGTCCCGACAGCGGGTCCTGGAACACCATGGCGAGGCGCCTGCCGCGCAGCGTGTCGAGTTCGCGCCGCGGCGCATTGAGGATTTCGCGGCCCCGGTAGCGCACCGAACCCTCGGCGCGCGCGTTCCCGGCCAGAAGCCCCAGCGCGGCGAGAAAGGTCTGGCTCTTGCCGGCGCCCGATTCGCCGACCACTCCCAGGCATTCGCCTTCGGCCACGTCAAGGGAAAGCCCGCGCACGGCGGTCAACTCGGCGTCTCCGACGTCGAAGCGCACGCTCAAGTCGCGAATTTCCAGCAGCAGTGTCACGACCGGGCGCTAGCGGTGCGAGGGGTCGAGGGCGTCGCGCAGCCCGTCGCCGATGAAGTTGAAGCAGAACATCGTGATCGCCAGCAGCGTCGCCGGAAACAGGATCAGCCAGGGCGCCGTGTCGAGCTGGCCGACCGCCTGCGAGATCAGCAGGCCCCAGCTCGTCAGCGGCTCCTGCACGCCCAGCCCGATGAAGCTCAGGTAGCTCTCGATCAGGATGTTGGTGGGAATCAGCAACGTCACGTACACGACGACCGGACCGACCACGTTCGGAATGATGTAGCGGCGCAGGATCGCAGGGTTCGACAGCCCGATCGCGACCGCCGACTCGACGTATTCCTTGGCCTTTACGCTCAAGGTCTGGCCGCGCACGATGCGGGAGAGGGTCAGCCATTCGACCGCGCCGATGGCGACGAAGATCAGGAAAATGTTGCGGCCGAACACGGTCACCAGAATGATGATGAAGAACAACAGCGGCAGCGAATACAGGATGTCGACGAAGCGCATCATGAAGCCGTCGGTGCGCCCGCCCGTGAACCCGGCGATGGCGCCGTAGCCGACGCCGATGCCGAGCGCGACCAGCGTCGTCATCAGGCCGATCGTCAGCGATATGCGCCCGCCGTAGAACACCCGCACGAACTGGTCGCGGCCATTCGCGTCGGTGCCGAACCAGTGCCAGTTTTCGAAGCTCGGCGGCAGGAGGATGTTCTCCCAGGACGCGTCCTCGACCGCGTGCGGCCAGAACGCCGGCACCACGACCGACGTAAGCGCGATGAGCAGCAGCACGCCGATGCTTACCATCGCCGCGCGGTTGCGCCGGAAACGCCGCCCGGCCTGCCGCCAGAGCGAGCCGGACAGCTCGCCGCTCGCCGCCCGGCGCAGGGTCCGCGACCGCAACAGCCCGCCGGCTCTCACCGGTAGGTCCTCCGCACCCGCGGGTCCAGCGCCGCGTAGGCGAGGTCCGACATCAGGTTCAGCAGGATGATCAGCGTGCCGTAGACGATCACGATCCCCATGACCAGCGGGTAGTCGCGGTTCAGCGCGCCCTGGATGAAGTAGCGGCCGACGCCCGGCAGGTCGAAGATCAGCTCGATGACCAGCGAACCGGTCATGATGCCGGCCAGCGCCGGGCCGAGGTAGCCGACCAGCGGGATCGCGGCCGACTGCAGCACGTGGTTGATCACCACCTGGCGTTCCGGCAGTCCCTTGGCGCGGGCCGTGCGCACGAAGTTCGCGCGCAGAACCTCGAGCATTCCGCCGCGCATCAGCCGCGCGATGATTGCGAGCTGCGGCAGAGCCAGCGCGATGACCGGCAGCACCATGTTGGCGGCCGCGCCGCCGTTCCAGCCGGCCACCGGCAGCAGTTTCAGATAGAGCCCGAAGAACAGCGCGAGTATCGGCGCCGTGACGAAAGAGGGAATGGCGATGCCGGTCATCGCCATCGTCATCGTGGCGTGATCGAAGAGCCGGTTGTGCCGCAGCGCGGCAACGATCCCGCAGGTTCCGCCCAGCAGCAGCGCGACGAGCATCGCGATGAAGCCAAGCTTCGCGCTGACCGGCAGCCCGATCGCGATGAGCTCGGTCACGTTGAAGTCCTCATAGACCAGCGAGGGGCCGAAATCGCCCTGGAGCACGTTGGCGAGGTAGATCCGGTATTGCTCGAGCAGCGGCTGGTCGAGCCCGTAGGCGCGGTAGAGGTTTTCGAGCACTTCGGGATCGAGGTCCGCTTCCGTGTCGAAGGGGCCGCCGGGCGCCGCGCGCATCAGGAAGAAGGACGCGGTCGCTATCGCGAGCAGCGTCGGGATTGCGACGGCCAGCCGCCTCAGCGTGAATGCGAGCATCGCGCGAGCATAGCAGCCAGCTTCGCGGGCTCGCCGTTCTTCGCTACTGTTTTACGCGGTAGAGGAAGCGGGTGGCGGCCATGCCGCGCGAGTTGGGCGTGTAGCCGCGGATGTCGGGCGCCACCAGGTTGCGGTGCACCATGAAGTACAGCGGCATCACGGGAAAGTCCGCCAGCGCGGTCGCTTCGGCCTCGCGATACGCCGCCAGGCGGGCGGCGGGGTCGAGTTGCGCCTCGGCCACGGCGATCAGCCGGTCATATTCGGGATTCGAGTAACCGGAATAGTTGGTCGTGGCGCCGGACTCGAGAATGAAGAGAAACGTTTCGGGGCTGTCGGTGGGGGAGAACCAGGTGAACCGCGCGGCGGTGTAGTCGCCCGTTCCCACCGAGCGATAAAGGGTGCCGAAGTCGGTGAACAACAGTTCCGCGTTGACGCCGATTTCGCGCCAGATCGCCTGCAGCGCGATCGCAAGGCGGCGGTTTTCCTCCGGCGGTTCGTAGCGCAGTTCGAACGTCAGCGGCCGGTCCGGGCCGTAGCCCGCGGCTTCGAGCAGGGCACGCGCTTCGGCCAGTCGTTCGGGCATCGGCCGGTGGGCGTAATCCGGCACCGGGTTGTCGTAGTTGCTGACCACCGAAGGCGTCATCGTGTGGGCGGGCGGAACGCCGACCACCATGATCCGTTCGGCGATCTGCTCCCGGTCGACGCTGATCGTCAGCGCCCGGCGCACGCGCACGTCGTCGAACGGCGGCTTGCGATTGTTGAAGGTGATGTAGCTGATGCCGAGCGCGGGCCAGATCTTGAGCTGGCCGGGCAGGTTTTCCTCGATCCATTCCATCCGGTCGGCAGGAAACGTAAGCAGAAACTCAAGATCGCCCGCCAGGAACCGGCGCATGGCTGTCTCCGCGTTGGTGGTCGGGAAATACTGCACGGTCTCGATCTCGATTTCGTCGGCACCGTAGAAGTGCGGGTTCTTCTCCAGCCTTAGGTACGACTGCGGCACCCATTCGGCCAGGCGGTACGGTCCGGTGGTGACCAGCCGGCCGGGGCGCGACCAGCGGCGGCCGTGCTCTTCGATGACGGCCTGCGGCATCGCCGCCGCTGCATAGTTGCTGAGCTTCTCCAGCAGGGTCGGGTCGGGCCGTTGCAACTCGATGACAAACGTGCGCCCGTCCTCGGCGCGAACGCCGAGTTCGGTCGGATCGAGTTCGCCGCTCATGATGCGCCTGGCGTTACGGATCGAATAGAAAAAGGACCCGAACCGCGTGCGGTTCCCGGGCGTCAGAAGCCGGCGCAGCGTATAAACGAAGTCCTTTGCGGCGATCGGCGAACCGTCGGACCACTTGAGATTCTCGCGCAGTTTGAAACGGTAGGTCAGGCCGTCTTCGCTGATCTCCCAGGATTCGGCGGCGCCGGGGATCAGCCGGCCGGCCGAATCGTACGAGGTGAGCCCGGTGAAGAGATCGCGCATGATCGTCGACGAGGCGCCCGATACGATTTGCGGATCGAGACTGTTCGGTTCGGCCACGGCTCCGCGGCGCAGCGTATCCGCTGCCCCGACGCTGACCAGCAGCAGCGCCGCGGATGCGGCCAGCGCGCGACGGAAGGCGGGCATCGGTCGGTTCATGCGGCGGCAGCCTGTCCGCCGTTCGCCAGCATTTTCGCGACGTCGTCTTCCACGGCCGTGCCGGCGAAGAACTCCGGGTCCATGCTCGCGAACAGGCGCGCCGGGTTGTGGAACACGAAATCGGCGAAGTCCTCGCTGCTGAGCAGGTCGTCGTCCACCAGTTCATGCGCTTCGACCAGCACACCGGCCATCTCGGTTACGTCCCAGTGGCCGAAGTCGGACGAAAACATTGCGTTGAGTTTGCGTCCACCCGGCAGGACCCGCGTGTCGAACGCGGTCGCGTTCATGCGGTCGTCCGCCTCGCAGCCATAGTAGAAGTTCGGGACCAGCCGATCCAGCAGTTCGTCGATGCTGTTGACGTTGGCTGCCGCGAAATCGTCGACGCCGTCGCGTTCGACCACGTTCCGCAGGATCGCGCCCTTCGGCAGGCGCCCGGACAGGACTTCGCCGCCGTACTGCTCGAACAGCGTTTCCATGAGCGCCCGGTCGATCTTGGCCGGGTTGAACTGTTCGATGGCCTCGGCGCTACGTTTTTCCCAGCGCTCCTTCAGGTCGCAGACAAGGCTCGCGCCCCAGGCCACGCCGCATTCCAGGAACGCGAAATTGAGATCCGGGAAGCGGTTGGTCACGCCGCCGAAGAACAGCGCCTTGGCGAAGGCGTGGCCGGCATCGGCGAAATGCCCGGTCTGGTTGTACATGTAGTTGCTGATGGAGCGGCGCAAGTGCATGCCCTGGCCCACCGCGTGGGCGGTCACCGGCACCTTGAGGTCCATGCAGCGCTGCCACAGCGGGTCGTAGTCGTAGATACTGTCGATGGCCAGCGTATCCACCCAGAACGCGTAGGGCCTGAGCTCCGGGTCGACGTCCTGCACGGCGCCGATCGGGCGCTTCACGAGGTTGATGAACATCGGGACCTTGAAATCCAGTTCGCCGATCGCGTAGTCCAGTTCCTCGATGGCCTCTTCAGGCGTGTGGCAGGGGATAACGGCCGCGGGCGTGATGCGGTCCCCGAGGCCCCGGTAGATGTCGGCCATCATCAGGTTGTGGGCCCGGCAGGCGGCACGGCGCACGTCGTTGTCCGGAATCTCGGGCAGAAGGAAGCCGATCGTGGGGTAGACGACTGCGTAATCGATGCCCATTTCCGGCAACCGTTCGTGCATGAGCTTCGGCAGCATCGCGGTCGCCAGATCGACCGAATTCTCGGTGGGCGCGGCCCAGAAGGCGGGACGGATGAGGTTGTGGTGCCGGCGCTGGGCGTAGTCCATTTCGTACCAGCTGCGATTGTTCTGGCGGCGCAGGCTGGTGAACATCTTCTCGGACATTTCCGGTCCGCCCACCTGCTTGATGTAATCGAAAATCACAGGGAACAGTTCCACCATGTGCCCATCCGTGTCGATAACGGGATGGTCCAGGCGCGCGCGAAGTTTGCTGGATCGTGAAGATTGCGCCTGGCTCATGGTTTTTCGCTCCATCGCCTGCGATATCGCAAGGAGCAACATTAGACCATAAGGGCAGGGGAACCTGCCCACGGCCAGGTTCAAGGCAGGGCTCGGACGGCGAAGTGCTAGACTGACATGAATGACCAGGGTTTATGTATTGTGCGCCGTCCTGGCTATGGCAATGAGTGGTGCGGATGCTGCAGCAGCTCAGGAGCCGGAAGCGGCATTCTCGGATGCAATGAGGGACGGTGATCGGGGTCCCGAAATGGTGGTCATTCCCGCGGGCAGTTTCGAGATGGGCTGCGTATCGGGAGAGGAGTGCTACGACGATGAGCTGCCGGTGCACACGGTGACGATTTCGCGGCCGTTCGCCGTATCCAGATACGAGATCACATTTGAGGACTACGACCGCTTCGGCGGCGCGAACCAGGTGGACGACGAGGGCTGGGGGCGCGGGCGGCAGCCAGTCGTGAACGTGTCATGGCATGACGCGAAGGAATATGTCGCCTGGTTGTCTTCGCAGACCGGTCAGACCTACCGGCTGTTGACGGAGGCCGAATGGGAGTATGTGGCTCGGGCCGGGTCGACCACGCAATTCACATGGGGAAGCCAAATCGGCCAGGAAAACGCCAGCTGCGGCGGCTGTGCGACCGAGTGGGACTTCTATCAGCCCGCCCCCGTGGGATCGTTCGCGCCCAATGCGTTTGGCTTGCATGACGTGCACGGCAATGTCTGGGAGTGGGTCGAGGACTGCTGGAACCAGAACTATGAAGACGCCCCTTCGGACGGCAGTGCCTGGCTGAGCGGCGACTGCTCCCAGCGCATCCTGCGCGGCGGCTCGTACGACGACTTTCACTATGACCTGAGATCCGCAGTGCGCTTCGCGAACGCACCCGACGATCACACCAGAAGTCTTGGGTTTCGGGTTGCCCGAATGCTTGATTCCTTTGCTTCGGGGCCCGACGCGATGCCCACTACGTGGGAGGAATTTCTCTCAGGCAACGAGTGGATGGAGAACGCACAACCGGTCTCGTGGGAAGACTGGGAGCCGGTGATGCAGCAGATGCCGCCGTTGGAGCCAGATTGCACGGGCGTCGTTCTTGTTGGCAGTTTCCGGGAAGGCGGAGAGGATGTGTATCTTCCGCGGGAGTATTTTGAACAGCCGCCCGGCAAACGCGTTCGCGACCCGAACTGGACAATGCACCAGGCTTCAGGGAACTCCGGTTGAATTTCGCCTTTCGTTCGCCAACATCCTGGCGACGTCTTTCTCCACGGCCGTACCGACGAAAAACTCCGGGTTCATGCCCGTGAACAGCCGCGCGGCATGGCGGAACACGAAGTCGGCGAAATCGTCGTCGCTCATCAGGCCGTCTTCGACGAGTTCGTGCGCTTCGCTCAGTATCCCGGCCATGTCGGTGACGTCCCAGTGGCCGAAGTCCGACGAGAACATCGCGTTGAGTTTGCTTCCGCCCGGAATGAGCCGGGTGTCGAACGCGATTGCGTTCATCCGGTCGTCCGCCTCGCAGCCGTAGTAGAAGTTCGGCACCAGCCGTTGGAGCAGGTCTTCGACGCTGTTGACGTGGGCGGCCGCGAAATCGTCTTCGCCGTCGTGCTCCGATACCTTTCTCAGGAAAGCGCCCTGCTGCGCGCGCCCGGACAGGACCTCGCCGCCGTACTGCTCGAACAGCGATCCGAGGAGTTCGCGGTCGATCTTCTCCGGGTTCAATTGCTGGATTCCCGTGGCGCCGCGTTTTTCCCAGCGCTCCTTGAGATCGCAGATGAGGCTGGCGCCCCAAGCCACGCCGCATTCCAGGAACGCGAAATTGAGATCCGGGAAGCGGTGCGTCACGCCGCCGAAGAACAGCGACTTGGCGAAGGCGTGACCGGCGTCGGCAAAGTGCCCGATCTGGTTGTACATGTAATTGCTGATGGAGCGGCGCATGTGCATCCCCTGTCCGACCGCATGCGCGGTCACCGGGACTTTGAGCTCCATGCAGCGCTGCCATAGCGGGTCGTAATCGTAGATGCTGTCGTAGGCCAGCGTGTCGATCCAGAAGGCGTAGCGGGACATTTCCGGGGCCTGCTCTTCGACCGCGTCGATCGGGCGGCGCACGAGGTTGATGAACATCGGCACCTTGAAATTCAGTTCGCCGATGGCGTAGTCGAGCTCCTCGATGGCCTCCCCGGGCGTCTGGCAGGGGATGACCGCCGCCGGCGTCAGGCGGTCCTCGAAACCCCGGTACATGTCCGCCATCATCAGGTTGTGGGCCCGGCAGGCCGCCCGGCGGGCGTCGGCGTCCTTGATGTCGGGCAGCGCGAAGCCGATGGTTGGATAGACGACCGCATAGTCAATACCCATCTCGGGAAGCCGCTCGTGCATCAGCTTCGGCAGCATGGCGGTCGCCAGGTCGAGCGTGTTCTCGGCCGGCGCCGCCCAGTGGGCCGGCCGTATGAGGTTGTGGCGCCGGTGGTCCGTGCGGTCCATTTCGTACCACTTCAGCCCGTCACGCAGGCGCAGGTCCGTGAAGGCCTCCTCGGTCATCTCCGGCCCGCCCACCTGCTTGAAGTAGTCGAAGATCACGGGCGACAGCTCCAGCATGTGCCCGTCCGTGTCGATGACGGGGTGGTCCAGGCGCTTGCGCAGCTCGCGGGATGGCGAAATTTTTCGTTCGATCACGTTCTTTCTCCCATTTCTTGCTCGTATGGCGCTATTCGTTGCCGACTTTTTCCCTTCCCACAGCCCGCGGTTCTAGGCCGACTCGGCAGTCTAGCACCTCGGTTTGCGCGGATTGTGAACGCGTGATCGGGGCCGGCGCCTGCGCAGGAAATATTCGACTGGCTCTGATAGGCTTCGCCCATGAGCTACCTGGTCCTGGCGCGCAAGTGGCGGCCGCGCAAGTTTTCGGAGGTCAAGGGCCAGCCCCATGCGGTGCGCGCGCTGACCAACGCCATCAGCGCCGAGCGGGTGCATCACGCCTGGCTGTTTGCCGGAACCCGGGGCGTGGGCAAGACGACACTGGCGCGGATTCTCGCCGCGGCCCTGAACTGCCGGAAGGGTGCGGCGCCGGAACCCTGCGGCGAGTGCGAGAGTTGCACGAGCATCGAGGACGGCAGTTTCGTCGACCTGATGGAAGTGGACGCGGCCTCGCGCACCAAGGTCGAGCAGACCCGCGAGTTGCTGGAAAATGTCCAGTACGCCCCGGCTTCCGGCAGCTACAAGATCTACCTGATCGACGAGGCGCACATGCTGAGCGCTTCATCGTTCAATGCGCTCTTGAAGACGCTGGAGGAGCCGCCGCCGCACGTCAAGTTCCTGCTCGCGACCACAGAGCCGCGGCGGCTGCCGGTGACGGTGCTGTCGCGCTGCCTGCAGATCAACCTGCGCTCCATTGACAGCGAGACGATCGGCGATCAGCTCACCGCCATATGCAAGGGCGAGGAAGTGGAAGCCGAGCCGGGGGCGCTTGCCCGGCTGGCCCGGGCCGCCAACGGCAGCATGCGCGACGCATTGAGCCTTCTGGACCAGGCGATCGCCTACGGTGCCGACGCGGTGCGCGAGACCGACGTGGCCGACATGCTGGGCGGCGCCGACCAGCCCAGCATCCTGCACCTGCTCAACGCGCTTGCCGGCGGCGACGGAGAGGCCCTGCTGAACGGAGCCAGGGAGTTGCGCGAGCGCCTGGCCGATCCTGCCAATATCCTGGCGGAAATGGCGGCGGCTTTGCAGCGGCTGGCGCTGTTGCAGACCGTTGGAGAAGGCGTGCTGGACGAGGATGACGACGCCGGGATGCTTGCGCCGCTGGCGGACGCGCTCCCCGCCGACCAGGTTCAGTTGTTCTACGAGATTGCGATACAGGGGCGAAGCAAGCTGGCGCTCGCGCCGGATGCGGGCCTTGGGCTGGAGATGACGCTGCTGCGGATGCTGGCGTTTCGGCCGGTATCGCCGGCGAGAGCGACGCGGGCGAGCGCGCCCGCCAGGCCCGCACCCGCGCCCGAACCGCCTGCCGCGCCTGTTTCGCCCGCTACGCCTGTCGCGCCCGCTACGCCTGTCGCGCCCGCGCCCGAACCGCTTGGCGAAACGGCCCCGGCAGCGGCTCCCGCACCCGCGCCCGAACCGCCTGCGCGGCCAGCGCCGGAAGCACCCGAAGAGGACGGGATGCGCGAAGAGGCCAGCGCACCAGCCAGTGATCAGCCCTTGAGTCCGGGCAGATGGCCGGAGACGGTGGCCGGGCTGGGTCTGGAGGGACTTTCCGGAGACATTGCGGCGCACAGCGAGCTGGTGGACGCCGGCGACGGATGCCTGCGGCTTCGCCTGGACGGCGCGCACGAGAACCTGCTGACGGACGATGTCCGGCTGGAACTGGAATCTGCGCTGCTTGCCGCGCTGCCGGCATTTCAGAAGGTGGAAATTGAAATTGCCGGCGCCGGTAAAGGGGATACTCTGGCCGCCCGAAACCGGGCGGCAGAGCGCCGGCGCCAGCAGCGAGCCGAGGAAGAGTTCAATGCCGATCCCTTCGTTCAGGCGTCGCTCGAGATATTCGATGCGACGATAGAGGTTGGATCCATTCGCCCGGTGGATCAGGCCGATGGGCCTGATCCAGGTGCGGGACACCCTCGCTCCCAGGTCGAGCCGTGACGGCCAATGTCTTTCCGCCGCGCCTGGCGGAATTGCTGGAAGCATTGAAGTTCCTGCCCGGGGTAGGGCCGCGGTCGGCGGAGCGCATGGTCCTGCACATGTTCGCCCGCCAGCCCGAGGGAGCCCGGAGGCTGGCGCGCAGTCTGGCGGAAGCGCTGACCTCGGTCCGTCCCTGTTCGCGCTGCGGCATGCTCGCGGACGGCGACCTGTGCCTGATCTGCCAGTCAACGGGCCGCGACCCCAGCCAGTTGTGCGTGGTGGAATCGCCTTCGGACCTGGCTGCGGTCGAGTCTTCGGGCGCCTATCGAGGCCTGTTTTTCGTGCTGTCGGGCCGGCTCTCGCCGCTGGACGGCATCGGGCCGGAAGAACTGGGCCTCGAAAAGCTGGAGAAACGGCTGGACGAAGGCGTCATCAGGGAATTGATCCTCGCCACCAGCGCCACGGTGGAGGGCGAGGCCACCGCAGCCTATCTGGGCCGCATGGCGCACCGCAGGGAAATCAAGGCCACCCGCATCGCGCAGGGAGTGCCTCTGGGGGGCGAATTGAGCTACGTGGATTCGGGCACGCTGTCGTCGGCGCTGGCGCAGCGGCGTCAGGTGGACTAGGGACTCGTTCTCAGGGGGTGTGGTATGAGTGAGGAACACGTATCGACGATGCAGCCGTTTGCGGCCGGGGACATATTTCTCGGCTGCACGCTGCTGAACGATCCTCACGACGATCACGCGGGGATCGGGCGGATTCTTCAGTATGACGCCGACTGCAAGCCCAAGGGCGTCCTCTATACGGAAGGCACGCGCCACCTGGTCGGCGGACTGGCGGTCGACCGCGACGGGGTGCTGTGGGCCTTCGACGATCATCTCGTCATTCACGTGGACTCGGCCACCGGACGGCAACTGCCGAAGAAGGACTTTCTGCCGCGCGTGTACCGCAGCGCCAGTTTCGCCTCCAACGGCAGCGTCTACCTGGGCGAACACCTGTGCGCGGAGGCCCCCCCGCCCGGCATCGAGAACCTGACGACAGTCGAGTTTCCGAGAATTCCGGACAGCGGCGTGCTGGGCTACGGAAACATCTACCGCTATGACGCCGACTGGGAGCTGGATTGCGTGTTCGAAGTCGAGAACGCGCCGGAGCCGACCCGCTTCAAGGGCGTGACCCATTCCACGCTGCATCCGGACGAGCAGTTCATCACCTACACCACGGAACTGGGCAAGCGCGTCATGCGATACGACGTGGTGGAAGGCCGGCAGATGGACGACCTCGTGACCTATCCGGGCGAGGACATCAGCGACGGCCTGTTCGCCATCGCCGTGCGCTACCTGCCCGACGGACGGCTGCTGCTGACCCGCGGCCGCACGATGGAGATGCTGGACAATGAGGGCAGGGTAATGCGCGAGTACGAGTTGCCGGAATACGGCTGGTCCGACGTTTCGTCCTGCGGCGACCCCCGTTACGCGCTGCTGAGCAACATCTTCACCGGGATCATGCTCAAGATCGATCTGGAGACCGGGCAGTTCGTCGGCCGAATCGACACAGGTCAGGCCAAGCCCTTGCGGGCGCTCGCCGGCGTCGCCGAGTTTCCCGGATAGTCGGGGGGTTCGGGTATGGCGCCGGTAATTGGACCGCTGAGCTAAACGGAAGCGGCGAGTTCCTCGAACTCGCGCAGCAGCGCGAGATAACCCGCGTGCCGTCCGGCCGGCAGCCGTCCGGCGGCAACCGCTTCCAGCACCGAACAGCCCGGCTCGTTACGGTGCCGGCAGTTGGCGAAGCGGCATTCCTGGGCCGGGGCGGAAAACTCCGGGAAGCCGGCCTGCAGCTCGCCGTAATCGGTCAGGACAGGCATCAGGGAGCGTACGCCCGGAAGATCCATCACGCGCCCGCCGCCGGGCAGGGAGTACATGGCGGCTGACGCCGTCGTGTGGCGTCCGCGCCGCGCCCTTTCCGAAAGCTCGCCGGCTGCGGCGGCTTCGCGGCCCAGCAGGGCGTTCACCAGCGTCGATTTGCCTCCGCCGGACTGTCCCGCCAGCACGCTCGTGTGCGCCTTGAGGCGGCGCCTGAGCCGCCTGATCCGCGCGCCCGTCAGCGCGCTCACCGCAACGATGTCGAAACCCGCGGCTTCATATTCGCGCAGCCGCACAGGCTTCCCGCGTCCCAGGTCGGTCTTGTTCCAGACGATCAAGCCTTCGGCGCCCGATCCGGCCGCCGCGCACAGCAGCCGGTCGACGAGTTCGTAGTCGGGCGCGGGCTCCGGCGCCGCAATGATCGCCAGCAGCGAAAAGTTGGCGGCCACGACCTCGGTGCGTTCCCTGGCCCCGGTTCGCGAAAGCTCGTTGCGGCGCGGGAGGATGTCTCGCAGCAGGGCCGGAGAGTCGTCGGCGCGGAGTTCGAACCGAACCTCGTCACCGCAAACCGGATTGTGGCGGCGGCTTGCCGCAAGATAGGGTAACTCTTCCCCGGTTTCGGCCTCCATGCGGCCGCGGCGGCCGTAACAGGCGGTAATCAGCGCCCGGTTCCCGGATTTTTGCAAAACGGCTGCCGGTTTCGGCATATTGCGGCTAGAATCCGCGCCCGAACGACTCGGGAGGTTTACTTGGGCAAGAAAGATTCACGACTCGCATGGATCGACCTGGAAATGACCGGGCTGGACCCGTTGCGGGACCAGATCATCGAGATCGCGACCGTCGTAACCGACGGGGACCTTGAGACCGTGGCCGAGGGGCCGAACATCGTCATCCATCAGCCGCGTTCGGTGATGTACGAGATGGACGACTGGAACACCCGCACCCACACGGCTTCGGGTTTGTTCGCCGAGGTCCTGGCCAGCCGCATCAGCACCGAGGAAGCGGAACGCACGACGCTGGAATTCCTCAACGAGCATTGCCTGCCGAAGAGTTCACCGATGTGCGGCGCCAGCATCTGCCAGGACCGGCGGTTCCTGTCCCGCGCGATGCCCGATCTCGCGGCGTTCTTTCACTATCGCAACCTGGACGTGAGCAGTGTCAAGATTCTCGCGGGACACTGGAGTCCCGAGGTGCTCGACGGGGTCGAGAAGGACGACCGGCACCGCGCGAAGAGCGACATCCTCGCTTCGATCGCCGAACTCAGGCATTACCGGAAAACGATGTTCCGTTCAGGCTGAGGCGGCGGCCACAAACAGCCCGACTACCGCGACCATTCCCCAGAACCAGGCCACCGAGCGCAGGGTGGACCGGTCAACAATATAGAACACGCCGTGCAGTGTGCGGCAAACGATGAACAGCGCCGCGAGCCAGTTCACAGTAGTCTGATCCGCGCCGGTGAAGTGCGCGATCAGCACCGCCGCCGCAAAAGGAGCGAAGGCTTCCCAGGCGTTCTTTTGCGCCCACACCGCCCTCTGCCTCCAGCCCTCCTGGGAGGCCAGCCAGTCCCGCGGACGGGAATTGTTGTAGTTCGGGAATCCCCATTTCGCCGTGATCGACCACAGCAGCGGCAGCCACAGGCCGACGAACACGCACCAGAGCGCAAAGGTCATGGGCGGGAACTCATGCCGCTACCGCGGTTTGCGATCCCGACGCGGCCCTGTGCCGGGCCACGAACCACGCCAGTCCGCCGAGGAACGCCAGCAGGATGATCACGTTTGTGAAGGGGAACCGGAACGGGTAGATCCAGGGCTCCGTGTACAACTGCCACGCGGATCCGGCTTCCACGCAGAACCACAGGACGTTGGCGCAGGGCACCGCATAGCGCAGCGCAGCGGCCGGCCGCGTGAAGGGCAGCATGCGAAAGAGCAGCAGCCACAGCCCCCAGGCGAAAACGATCCCCACCACGGCATAAGTGACGGGATGAAACGGCCCGAGCACCCGCGGATCGAACAGCCACAGGATCAGCACGTAGAAAAACCAGTTGATCATGATCACTTCCAGCGCCACGATGCGCGAGAACTGGCGCTTGTAGCCCGGTGTGCGGCGCGCGGGCGTGAGCTTGAGGTTGCGGTGGAACCACATGAACATGCGGCAGTGCGTATCCTTGTTCGACCCCAGCCAGATCAGCAGGGCGACCAGGATCACGCCGGTGGCCTGCAGCAGTAGCAGGTTGGCCGTAAACAGTTCGACGCCCATGAACATCAGCTTGGGCGGATTCAGCCAGTGCCCCATGAACTCGAACGAGCCTTCCATCCAGCCCAGCCAGATCAGGCCGCCTCCCATGAAGCCCAGAATCGTGGCCGGAAGGTCGTCGGCCTTGAACCCTTTCCAGACCATGATCCAGCCGGCCAGGCCGACGAGGAAGCTTACGAGATAGGCGGGCACGATCCCCATCTGGCCGTACTGCAGCACCATCAGCGTGTGCGCGAGCGGCGTCCACAGCAATACCGTGGTCCAGGCCATCAGCCCCAGCAGCGGGGCACGCATGAGCGCTCCGTTGGCCGTTCTGATTGCGGCGTTCATCCAGCCCTCCTCCTTTCCTGAAATGCGGTCTTGGAGATTACCGCCGCCGGCCTGCGCGTGCAAGCAGTTTCGATTCTGCTATATTCCGGGTTCTCATGCTTGCGCTCACCAGAGTCTCCCGGCAACTGGCCCCGGCCATGCTTCTCGGCAACCGGCCGCTGGGACTGGGCGCTCTGATCGATATGTACGAGCGCAACTACGCCGGACTCTGGCGCTTGTTCGGGCATGCCCTGCGAGAGCCGGGCTGGCACGTCTCGCACAGCCCGGTCAACGGCGAGCTGCATATCGAAGTGGAGCGCAGGTCGGCGTTCACCACGGTATTGCGCATGACCTACCTTTTTCCGGATGAAGGCGACAGCGAAGCGGAGCCCGACCTGATCGTCAACCTCTACGACGACGCACGGGTCGCCGAGGTCGTGCACTGGTCGCAGCGCTACGGGGCTTGCTGCGAAGCGCCGGGTGGCTTTGCCGATTGCTGGCGGCGCAACTGCGTGCTCGGCAAATGGCTGCAGTTCCTGGCCGATTCGCATCACGGCCCGGTGCAGGCCAGCACGGCGGCGCGGCCGCCGCTTTAGGTCCTGGGCCGACAGGCCCTAATGCAGAGAACTGCTGGCGGTTGCCCGGGAAGAGGCTGCCTGAAGCCGCAGGAGGTCGATGACGACCTCGGAAGCCTGCTCCAGGGCCACGTCCGGCAGGTCCATCCCTCTCAATTCCTCCAGGCTTTCGATCGGCGGCAATTCGTTTTCCGTCAGCCATTCGTTGGTCATGGCCAGTCTTTGCACCCGGCGGACCTCCTGATCGGCCCGTCGCCGTTCCAGATGGATGGGCTCCGATTTCCGGTCCGTCAGTTCCTGCATGGCCTGTATGCGGCCTTTCAGCAGCCTCAGGTCCGGGTCCTCCGATTCCCGCCTCTGGTGATTTGCGACCAGCGTGCTCAGGGTCGCCCCGTCGACGCTCCCTCCCCGGTGCTCGGTTTCCGGGATCGTGTCCCAGGGCAGGGCGTTTTCACTGGCGCTTTCACCGATGTCCTCGCCGATGACCTGATTGGGGAACACCAGGGGTAATTCCGCCGCCGCCGCCGAAAGAGTGATATCGGGTGCGACGCCTCGGTGCTGCGTGCTCTCGCCGGTTACACGGTAGTACTTGCCCATCGTCAGCGTCAGGCGCCCGGGCATTTCGTCGCCGCGCCGATGAATCTGGTAGATGTTCTGCACCGTGCCCTTGCCGAAGGTGCGCTGTCCAACCACCACGCCGCGGCCGTAGTCCTGGATGGCGGCAGCCAGAATTTCCGATGCGGAGGCGCTGAGCCGGTCCACCAGCACCACCAGCGGGCCGTCCCAGATCGATTGCTGGCGCCGGTTCCGCAGCACCTGCGTGCGCAACTCCGAGTCGCGCACCTGGACTACCGGCCCCCGGCCGACAAACAGACCGGCCAGCGAGATCGCCTCGTTGAGGTGGCCGCCTCCGTTGCGCCGCAGATCCAGGATCAGGCCGGCCGCGCCCTCGGATCTCAGCTCGGCGATCAGCCGCTTCACGTCGCGGGTCGAACTGGGGTAATCTTCCAGCCCCGCCTGGCGGCCCTCCACGTCGAAGTAGAAGTTGGGGATTCGCACCACTCCCACGTTGAATTCGGCCCCCTCGCGCTCGACGTTGAGCAACTCCTTTTCCGCTCCCATCAGGCGAACGCGTCCGCGGGTCAGGTCCAGCATGAACGAATCGTTGCCGGCGGCATCGCCCCCCGGCAGGATCCGCAGAATGACCGGCGTGTCGGAAGGCCCGCGGATCAGCTCCACGACGTCCTCGAGCCGCCATCCCACGACGTCGGTCACCTCGCCCGAGCCGGTGCTGTCCACCCCGGTTATGCGATCGCCTGCCCGCAGCCGCCCGTCCTTGTCGGCAGGCCCCCCGGGCAGCACTTCGCGCACCTGGACGTAGTCGTCCTCCGCCCCGAGAGAAGCGCCTATGCCGTGGTAGGCGCGGCTCATCTGGATGCGGTACTCCTCGTAGTTGTGCGGTGAAAAATAGGTGGAATGCGGGTCCAGAGTGTGCGTGAAGGCGTTCACGAAGAGGGCGAACACGTCGTCGGCGTCCTGCGCATTGAGGCTCTTGCGCTGCCGTTCATAGCGCTTGCGCAACGCCTCGGCAGCCTCTTCGTAACTGCGCTCATCCAGAATGAGATTGATGAGTTCGTGGCGGACCCGGTCGCGCCAGACTTCTTCCATCTGGTACTGGCTGGCCGGTCGCGGCCTGTCCTCGCCGCGGCGGATCCACATGCGGTCCGTGTTGAGCTCCGGTTCAGTCTCGAGGTATTCCAGCGCAAAGTCGAAATAGCTGGTCATGCGCGTCCGGAACAACCGGTAGATTTCGAGAACAGGGTCCAGTTCGCCGCGCTGCATCAGGTCGTCCAGGCTGGTCCCGTACCGGTCGAGGAAATAGTCCTCCTGGTGCTTCAGGAAATAGAGCTTTTGTCCGTCCAGCAGGTCGATGTAGTTGCGCAGCGTCTCCCTCGACAGGGTGTCGTCCACCGCGATGTTCTGGTAGTGGGCCCGTTCGGCATAGGTCACGACGCGCTGGACCGTTTCCCGGTGGCCGTCGGTGATCCGCAGGGTCTCGGGGCGTTCGCCGGTCGCGGCGTATGCGTGCGCCTGGACGACGAGCGCCAGCAGCATTGCAAGGGCCGCTGGAGTCGCCTTTCCTGCCTGGCCCGATGTGCGCGCAGTTATGATTCGCATGCAGAGCATTCGTTTTTGTTCCCGGCGGATCATACCAGCAGCATGCGCCCCTTCGGTATTCTTCTTGGCGTGTTTCTCGGCAGTTGCCTGGCCATATTCGCGGGGCTGGCCATCGTCTGTTTCACGTTCTGGGTGATCATGGACGACTATCCGCGCCTGGAAGCCGAATTGCCCCTTCTGATAGTGGCGACGGCCATGTTCGGAGGCTGTTCGGCATTGGGCGGAATGGCCATGTGGGGGCACCTGAGCCGCGCGGCCTGGCGGTGGGCGCCGCTCTGTCTGTTCTGGGCGTCGCTGGCAGGCGTAGGCGCCTATTTCTGGCCCTAGCGGACGAACTTGCGCCAGGCGCGGAAGGCGGCCCAGCCGACCTGGAACATGAGCAGGGGGCCGAGCAGAAAGATCAGACCCGCGCCCCCGAACCCGAACGCATCGCCGTAAATACTGGTCCAGAAAACCAGCAGGCCGCCGGGGCCGGCGTATTCGCCCGCGATCTCTCCGCCCAGCCAGTAGGCCACGATCGGACCGGCCAGCAGCCCCAGCAGCAGCGCGCCGGCCGAGCCCGCCATCCACGGCAGAGTCAGTCGTTTGAGTATTCCCACGGCCTCCGATTGTGCGCACTCGTGAGCCGTCTCGCAAGCCCGTTGCCTTTAGAATGCAACTTCGTTTCGAATTGCATGGGAGGAGGAACCATGACGAAGGGAACAGGCATCGACCGCAGAAGTCTGCTGCGGGGCGCAGCGCTGACGGGTCTGACGGCAGCCGCCGGCGGCCTCGCGGCGCGCAGGGCGACGGGCGCGGAGCACGGCGGTGAGGAAGACGTATCCGTTCACGCCGACGGCACCTACGCCACCGTGCCGCTGGCCAGGGACAACGTGCGCCTGAGCGTCGTGCAGTCGGTGGTTCGGCCGGTCGACGAGAAAAACCCGGGGCCCGGCAAGCGCCGCAACCTGAACCATATGCTGGATCTGATTGACATGGCACAGGCTTCAGGTTTACCGAAGAACATCCTGTTTTTTCACGAGTTTCCGATTACCGGTTTCCGATTCCACTGGAATCGCGACGATGTGCAGCGCATCGCCATCGAAGTGCCGGGCGAGGAGACCGAAGAGATTTCGAAGAAGGCCAGGCAGTACGGCTGCTTCATCGTTTTCGGCAGCTACGTGAGGGACAGCGACTGGCCCGGGCACAACCTTTCCATCACCACGATCATCGGCGATGACGGCGAGGTGCTGGCGCGGCACTGGAAGGCGCGCAACATCAAGGGCGTGTTCCAGGCCGGCGCGCGCACCATTGAACTGATGACCACGACGATCTACAACGTCCTCGACGAATACGTGGAGATGTACGGCGAGGACGAGGTGATCCCGGTCACGCGCACCAAGTTCGGCAATATCTGCACCACCGCGGTGCAGCGCGAGCCGGAGCTGATCCGCGCATTCGCGCTGAAAGGCTGCGAACTGATGCTGCGCACCGCCACGGGAGGCTTCAATCACCTCGACGTTCGGTCCGGTGCGATGCACAACGGCATCTATACGGCCCTGGTGAACAACGCCCATTCGCCCGGCACGCGCGGCGTGTTCGGCGATACGGGCGGCGGCGGGTCCGGTATCTGGGGGCCGGGGGGCGAAACGCTGGCGGAAGCCAGGAGCGGTTTCGAGCAGCCGATCAGCGCGACGATTCCGCTGGCCGCCTACCGGGCGCGCAACAGGATTCCGGACGTGCACTGGGACCTCTACCGTCCCGTATACGAACGCTATGTGCCCAAGTTCGGGCCGAACCTGTTCTCGGAGTACCTGCCGACCGACCTGGACGACGCAGGCGTCTACCTGTCCGACAAGTCCCGCTGGAAGTAGCCCGGGGTTTAGTCGAGCTCGAGGTAGTCGCGTAGCTGGCTCGCGAGGCTGTCGCAGGCCTTCTCGCGGGTGCGCGCAATGATCGGAACGGGGATGACCAGTGCGGGAATGACGGAGGTGCCGCGCACGTTCGCCTGCATCGCGCCCATGTCGCTGAGTTCGTTCATGTCCCATACCGACGCGGTGTACTCGGAGTTGTTCTGCCACCAGGCCACTCCGAAGCAGCCCGCGCCGCCGGGACCCGCCGCGCAGGACAAGCTGCCGCCGCTGCCCTCGCGAAGAGTCTGGCCGCTCAGCCACACCATATAGCGCACGCCTTTCCGGCGGATCGCCTCGCCGACGCCGGGCCGCTCCATGAATTCGCCCAGGTCGGCGCTTTCGCGCGGCATGGTGCGTGGTTCCAGCCAGGGATAGAGCTCATCGACGAATTGGCGCTCGGGATGGACATCCGGACGTTTCGCGCCGGAGCGGAGTTTCTTGGAGACGCACCTGACGAACGCTTCTTCGGTACGGTTTCCCGCCAGGTAACTGGTCCGGAGCAGGACCAGCGACCCGGCTTCCTCGTCGGCCGGCGCTACGGTTGGCGCCACCCCCGCCGCCAGGCCGAGCAGCATCGCCGGAGCGATCAATCGCATCCAACGCAGGGCATTTTTCCGGTGAATCATGATTGGCTCCCGATTAGCGCAAGGATAGCAGTGTCCTGGCCCAGTTCCTGCGTCAGCGTTGCGCCAGCGTCGCGCAGCGCGTATTCGGCCGCTTCGCTGAGGTTTCTGCCCAGCCCTCCGCCCCCGTGCGAGCCCTCGCCGTAGCCGGGAATCCTGAGGCGGGTCAGGGGAGCGCCGTCGGAGCCGGTGATGCGGATGTCGAATTCCACCCAGGCGGCAGGAATGTCCACCTTGGAACGCCCCGGCACGCCCAGTTCGAAGCGGATGATCTCCGGTTCGATGATCAGGTCGGGGGACGGTCCGGCGGCGCTCACCGGCACCAGCGTCAGGCAGGAGCCGAGAACGCTGTCGAGCATGCGCATGCTGGGGCGGCCAAGCGCGATGGTCCAGCGGGTGGTGTCGAGCGCTTCTTCCACGTGCGAGAACTCGCGCAGGCTTTCCGGGTATTGCACCTGCGCGGTGAGCGGCAGTCGCTGGGTCATGGGCGCCGGAAAGTTGGCGCTCAGGTTCACGGTTCCGCCGCATCCGGCAAGGGCTACGGCCACTGCGCCCAATGCCGTTACGGACCGCATTCGGAACCTCGGGAAGCCTTTTTCCGCCACATGCTTGAGTATACTCCCCGAACTCTCCAGCAAGCGTTGTCGGCAGCAATATGAACGTCGAAGATTTTCTCGAGAAAGCCAGTGGGGCGGGCGTGCCGCCGATGAGCGGCGGGCGCCTGGTGGCGCGGCGGCTGGGCTCGACGCATGAGATGTGCGATTTGCTGCTTTCACTGGTGCTTTCGGAGCAGAAGACCTGCACCTATTCGCTGGTTGAGCTTCTCGAGGAAGAGGGCGGACTGCTCGAGCCCGGCGACCGGATCGTGTTCCTGGACGCCGACATGCATCCGCGCTGCGTCGTCGAACTGGATGATTGCGAGCAATTGGCTTTCGACGAGGTAAACGAGCGGCACACGGCTGGCGAGGGTCCTGCGGCTCGTGACGTGAAGGTGTGGCGCAAGATTCATGCCGCCTACTGGGGCAAGTGGCTCAAGTCCCGGGGACAGGAGTTCCACGAGCAGGTGCCCGTCATGTGGCAGTCGTTCCGCCTGCTGTACCCGCGACCGGATTCGTCGAAAGAGGCATGAGCCCGGACGAAATCCGGGCTGCCGCGGAGGGCTGGCTCGCCCAATACCCGGCTGCGGCTGCGGCCCTGGCCGTTTTGGCCCTGGCGCTGGCGGCGCTGATCGCGGACTGGCTGGCGCGCCGCGTCATTGCCGCGGCGGTTCGCCGGCGGCTCAAGTCCTCCGCCTCCGGCCCGTTCGCCACGGCGCTGCTGGAATCGCGGGTGCTGCTGCGTTTCGCGCACCTGGCGCCGGCGCTGGTCCTGTTCTTCGGCGTTCGCCTCCTCGATCCGTACCAGGAGGTCGGCTGGACCCGCGCGCTCGGCGTATTGGCCTTTGCCTGGGTGGTGGTGGCGGCGATCGCGGGCGGCGTTTCGGTGCTCAAGGCCGCCGGCCTGTACCTGCATAGCACGCCCGGCAGCCACGCGCGCCTGCCGCTCAAGGGCTACGCCCAGGCCGTCTCGCTGGTGCTCTACATCGTCGCCGGCCTGGTGATCGTGGCCTACGCGACCGGCGTGTCCGTCTGGCTCCTGCTGAGCAGCCTGGGAGCGCTGACGGCGGTGTTGCTTCTGGTATTCCGCGACACCCTGCTGTCGGTGCTGGCCAGCATCCAGATCTCGGTCAACGACGTGGTGCGGATCGGGGACTGGGTGGAAATGCCGTCGCACAACGTCGATGGCGACGTGGTCGACATCGCGCTGCACACCGTAACCGTGCGCAACTGGGACAAGACCCTGAGCACCATTCCCACCCAGGACTTCATCACCGGCTCGTTCAGGAACTGGCGCGGGATGAGCGAGGACGGCGCGCGCCGGATCAAGCGGGCACTTTATATCGACATGGCTACGGTGCGCTTTCTGGAAGAGGAGGAGATCAAGCGCTTCTCCAAATTCAAGCTGCTGGCCGAGTACATTCCCGGGAAGCACCGTGAAATGAGCGATTACAACCGCAGGATCGGAGCGGAAGAATTGGCGGTGAACCTGCGGCGGCTGACGAATGTCGGCACCTTCCGAGCCTACTTGTTCAATTACATCAAGAACCATCCCAAGGTGCATGCCGAGCGCACCACGTTGGTCCGGCAGCTCCAGCCGGGGCCGGACGGGCTTCCGATCGAGATCTATTGCTTTGCTGCAACCACGGACTGGCAGGCTTACGAGGACCTGCAATCCGACTTGTTCGATCATTTCCTGGCTGTGGCCCCGGAATTCGGTCTCAATGTTTTCCAGCGCGCTTCGGGACGCGATTTGCGCGAGAGCGCCCGGCCGGTGGTCACGTAATATCAGGAATCCAACTATTGGGGGTGGACCATGTTCATGAATTCGATACTCAAGAGCGTTGTCAGCCGGCGCGCATTGATGGGCGGGGCGCTGGGTGGAATGGCCGCGGCGGGCCTCACCGCCTGTGGCGCGCCGAGTGGCAGCGAGGAAGAACCCGCGGGTGCCGCCGCGCCCGACACGGGGGGTGGCCTGGACCTCACAAAACCCGAGGACAATCTCTACGCCTTCGGCAAGATCTGGGGCACATATGCCGACAAGCCGGTCTACAGCGGCTACCAGGGCGTTCAGTTCGCACGCATCGGCGTGAACAAGCTGACGCCGCTGTTCGGGTACGTCGGCTGCGGAAACATGCAATGCAAGATGGATGAGAACGGACACCTCTGGATCCGGGGTACCGAGGCGGGCTATTTCACCGACCTCGCAAGCGGCGAAATCATCGACTATTGGGACAACCCGTACAGCGGCGAGCGCGTCGATGCATTTCCCTTCTTCAACTATGGCTTGCGCGGCAGCCTGACCCAGGAGATGCCACGCATGTCAATGGGCGGCGCCCCCGACGACAACACGCTGATGAACGCGGCCGACGCCCGTATGAACGAAGAGGGCGTTATCCCTTTCATCCTGCCGTTTCAAAAAGTTCACGATCAGTACCTGCTCGCCTGGGAATACGCGCACGAGTACACCAACCCGGTCACGCCCGAAGGTTGGCCCAAGGCTTCCACCGGACCCAAGATCAATCCCTCGGAGCACTTCGTCTTCTATATTCCCGCAGCGGAGCTCGAGGACCGGAGCAATCCCTCGGCCCGCTTCCACGCCGGTTTCATGCGCACGTCGCCGTGGTGGCCGTGGATGCGCATGGGTCAGACGGAGGTGAGCGACGGCGCCCTGTTCGGCCGCATGCACAGCTTCAAGATCTCGGGCGAGCTCGACAATATTCCGCGTGTGGTACTGGAGCGGCTGGAACGGGACAAGCCTGAGTTGCTTGAGCCGCAAACCGGCTGGGAAGCCGGCATCGAACCGCGCGGCACCTGGGAGCTGTTTTCCGAGGAGGTTCCCCGGGAGGTCTAGCGCGCCGGATCAGGCCTTCCCGAATTCGCGGGGGCCGGCGTTGTAGCCCTCCGGATCGGGGTGCAGCAGCAGTTCGCACCCGGGAAACTCTGCGCGGATTCGAGTCTCCACGTCGTCGAGGATTTCGTGCGCCTCGGCCAGGTTCAGACCGGCGTCCAGCAATACGTGGAACTGCACGATGTAGTTCGAGCCGCCGTGGCGCGTCTTCAGATCGTGAATATCCAGCACCCGGGGATGGCTTTCGGCCAGGCGGATAATGGTCTCTCGGTCCTGGTCCGGAATTTCGCGGTCCATGAGGATGTCCAGCGCGTGTTTTGCGATCTTCCAGACGCCGAACAATAGGTATGCAATGACCGCTGCGGCCACCAGCGGGTCCGCCAGCCAGCCACCGGGCCAGGCCGCTGTCGCGATAGCCGCCGCAACGCCCAGGTTGATCGCCAGGTCGGTCCTGTAATGCATGGCGTCCGCCTCGATTGCGGCGGAACCCGTTTGGCGGCGAACGTAGCGTTGAATTCCGAGCAGCAATAGCGTCATCGCTACGGAAATCCCCATGACCGTTATGCCGATCGGGGCGTTCTGTACGACGGCGGGCGCCATGATCCGCTCCACCGACTCCTTCAGCACGAACACCGCCGATGCGGCGATGATCAGGGACTGCGCAAGCGCCGCCAACCCTTCCGCCTTGCCGTGGCCGAAACGGTGTTCCTTGTCGGCAGGCTTGAGCGATACGGTCACGGCGAAAAACGTGATCAGCGATCCGAGCACGTCCAGCGTCGAATCCACCAGTGAGCTGAGCAGGGACACGGAGTCCGTCGCCTGCCACGCCCAAGCCTTGATGACCACCAGGATCGCGGCGGTGGTCACCGAAGAGTACGTGGCCAGGCGCAACAACCGGCGGCGCAAGCGCCCTGCAACCATGGGCCCTCCCGCTCCCGCGGTCATGTGGAGCAGGCGTTTCAGACGAGTGCGAAGAGAGCGGGGCACGGTGGCGTTCGAACAGGTTGCAAAGCAGTACAATAGCCGATCTACGGGGGCGACACGGCTTCGACGTGGGCTGTGAGACCCTTGGTGTGCATGCCGAGGCGCAGGGTTCCTCGTTAATCCGCCTGCAAACCCAATAGTTGCCAACGACGACAACTACGCTCTAGCGGCTTGACCGCTAGCGTTCCTGCCAGGATTTCCTGTGGCCAGGCCGGAGCGTCGCTTGCACAGGATCGCTCGTAGAACCGATCGGCGATTACGAGTTAAGAGCTAGCTGATCACAGCGGCAATTCATTCCTGCCCGTCGGAGAATTACCGTCTATCAAGACGCGGCTAAGCATGTAGAGCGCCTCGGGCAGTAGCGCTTGCGGACGCGGGTTCGATTCCCGCCGCCTCCACCACATCTTTCGCGGTGAATTCTTCCCGGAGCGCGTAACACATGAAAGCATGCTTCTTGCTGCTGCTCGCCGCGCTGGCCCTTGTGGCGTCCGTTTCCGTGGCGCAGGCGCAGGACGGGTTTTATTTCGGACTGGAAATCGGCGCGGCGTCCGCGCCCAGCGTGGATACGTCTATGACCGACAACGACGTGTCAACCCGCTGCGACGGCTTCATCAACAGCGAGGCCTACCTGGAGGATCCGGCAGGTCCCGGATGCGCCGATCCCGCGCCCGGACTCTGGTTTTTCGAGCATGACGGCGGCAACGGCATTCTCGCCGGGGCGTCGGTGGGATACCGCCGGGGAAACTTCCGGCTTGAAGGCGAGTACTTCTACAGTGGCGTCGGACACGATTCCACGGACGAATCCGTAACGATCGCCGACGAGGACGCGATACAGCGTCTGAAGCGCGAGCAGGAACTGGCGGTCGTGGAGGCCGTGCTGGGCGATGCCGTGTCGCACAGCCTGTTCGCCAATCTGCACTACGATTTCCGTTCGGATTCCCGGCTGACACCCTACGTTGGCGTGGGCGCCGGGTTTTCCCGGGTTTCGCTCGATTACTTCAACCACTGGGCGCGGCGCATCGATCCGGCGAGCATCACCACTTTCGGCAGCGAACCGCAGGGTCTCAGGCTGAACGAAAAACTTGCCGGGACCACCACGATTGGCAACGCCAGGCATTCCGACACGGTATTCGGCTATCAGCTTGTCGCCGGCGTGGATTACCGGCTCCGCGAGGCCTTGAGCATCGGGCTCAAGCTCCGCTGGGCGGACTTCGGAGAACTCGAGCACCAGCGCGAGTGGGACCAGTTGCGCAGTCATGAGTCCGCCCGCAGCCCGGGCGGCACCCGGGTGCGGTACAAGCTGATGACCGACGACCTTAGGTTCCTGAGCCTCGGCCTCAATCTGAAGTACCACTTCTAGCCCACCGACGATGTATATGCATAATTCCGATAAGCCTGCTTCCAGGCAGGAACGGGACCGGAAGAGTCAGGGGACGCAAAATGAATACGCGCGCGGATCATTCTGAAGACGGTAGCCAACAGCGTCGCAGGCCCGTATCCAAGGAGTTCTGGCGCGAAGGCGATGATGGACTGTTCAGTCAAAGCTGGTATCCCATCTGTCTTTCATCGGAAGCCAAACAAGGCGAAATAGTCGGACGGTCGTTCCTGGACGGCGAAGTGATCGTATTCCGGGGCCCCGATGGCCAGGCTCACGTTTTCAGCGCCTTTTGCGTGCACATGGGGGCCAATCTCAAAGAGGGCGCCGTGGTGGATAACCGTATCCGCTGCCCCTATCACCATTGGCAATACGATGGCACCGGCACCTGCGTCAAGACCGGCGCGGGAGATCCGCCACCCCCGTCGGCTCGCCTTTTCGAGTATCCCAGCCAGGAACGTTGGGGCCTCATTTTTGCCTTCAACGGTGAAGAGCCATTGTGGGACCTGCCCGACTTTCGCAACGTCGATGAAACCAGGCGTTACGAGGACAGCGAGTTATGCACGGCGGCCATCAAGCTGGACTACTTCCCCGACGATCCGGACCGCTCCGCACTTCCCCTCGATCCCTGGATGGTAATCACCAATCCCCTGGACTTTCAGCACTTCGTGTCCGTGCACGAGATGACTTTCAGAGACGCCAACCCGGAAAACGGCATTGTGTGGTCCGATCACTTCGCCGAGTTTCGCATCCTGTCCACCAACCGCTACGGAACGCCCTACAACAATCACCAGGGCATTTACGGGAACAACTGCCTCTATCTGAGTGGCGATCTTGACGGCAAGTGGTTTGGCTTTTTTGCCGCCCAGACCATTCCGAAGCCGGGTTACTCGGAAATCTACTTTGTCGCGGCAGCCGACAAGGGCAACGGTTCGTCCGAGGCGGTTAATGAGGCGGCCAAATGGGCCGATTTCGTAATCAACATGGAGGTCGACTTCTTTATGCAGGATATCCCCATCCTTCGCTCCCTCCATTTCAAACCGGGTCTCCTGACCCGAATTGACAAGGCCCTGTCTCGCCATATCGACTATTTGCAAAGCCAGCCGCGGGCACATCCGGGAGCGGAGTTCATACGGTAATCCGGTGGACGAATTTTCGGAAAGAGTTGCTGTCGTCACGGGCGCGGCAAGGGGATTGGGAGCCGCCTACGCACGCGCTCTGGCCGAACGGGGCGCCGCCGTCTCGGTGCTGGATGTGTTGGCCGATCAGGCGGAAGGCGTGGCGGAAGAAATCGTATCCGGGGGCGGGCGCGCACGGGCCGTGGAAACGGACGTTACGGACCGTAACGCCTTTGGCGCGGCCGTGGACGCGACCGTCAGGGAGTTTGGACACGTCGACATCCTTATCAACAACGCCGGTTTCGGCACCACCGATCAAACCCATGGGGTGCCGTGGTACGAGTGGCCACAAGAGGCATGGGACAAGGTCGTGGCCGTCAACATGCGCGGGTGCTTCTTCGGCGCCCAAGCGGTCGCGCCTCACATGATGGAGCGCGGCTGGGGCCGGATCATCAACGTGTCGTCGGCTACCTTCTGGAGCCCCGTGGCCGAAGCCGCACACTACGTGGCCGCGAAGGGAGGCGTCATCGGTCTCACCCGGGCGTTGTCCAAAGGACTGGGCAATCACGGGGTGACGGTCAACACCCTGGTACCGGGGCTGACCCGTACCGAGCAGATGGACGGCATGTATCCGCCGGAAGTCTTCGAACAGTACGCCAGGATGCGTGCCATTCAACGCGATGCGCATCCCAAGGATATTGTGGGAACGCTCCTGTACCTGTGTTCGACCGCCAGCGACTTTGTCACCGGCCAGGCCTTCATCGTGGACGGCGGACATATCTTTGACTGAACACGAAAAAAGGGCGCCCAATGCATCCAGCGTATTGTCCGCCGGCGACATCGACGGAAAGGTCGCCGTGATCACCGGGGGCGGGGGAGATATCGCCCGTCACTACGCCAGGGCCCTTGCCGAAGCAGGCGCGGCCATCGGCCTCATTGACATCAAGCCGGACAAGGTAGCCGATGCCGCCGACGTGTTGACGAAGGCGGGACACAAGGCTTTGGGCCTGACTGCCGACGTTGGCGATAAAAGACAGCTTCAGGAGGCCGTGGACCAGATCGTCGACGGCTTTGGCGGCATCGATATTCTGGTCAACAACGCCGGCTATGCCACCACGTTCGACTTCGTGGACATTCCGGAGGAAGAGTTCGACAAGGTTCTCGATGCAAACCTCAAGGGCGCATTTCTGCTGAGCCAGTTGGCGGTACCGTCCATGAAACAGCGCGGCGGGGGCAAGATCGTCAATCTCACTTCCACCGTGTCCAGGTCAGGGCCGGGGGACCTCGTTCATTACGTGGCCACCAAGAGCGGGATTATCGGCATGACCCGGGCCATGGCCCGTGCCCTGGGGCCCTTCAACATCACCGTAAACGCCCTTGCCCCCGGCATGGTCGCAACCGAGCCCATCATCGCGTTGTATCCCGGGGAAGTCCTCGACCGGTCCGCCGCGGGCAGAGCCATCCAGCGTTGGGAATACGCGGAGGACCTGGTGGGCACACTGACGTTTCTCTGTTCCCCGGCCAGCGACTTCATGACCGGCCAGACCATCTTCGTGGATGGCGGCCACGTGTTCGATTGACCGGCCATGCCCCACGTCACAAACGATGCACTGAAGCTGCACTACGAGACCGAAGGCGCCGGACCGCCGGTCCTGTTCATGCATGGCTACACGTCCACCATCGCCCTTTGGCGGGACCAGATTCCCGTTCTGAGCCCCCACTACCGGCTGATTTGCATGGACCTGAGAGGTCATGGCGAAAGTGAGGGGACCGACATCGACGGCTATAACCTCGCCGCCCTGGCCGGGGATGCCCTGGCCGTCCTTGATCAGGAGGGCGTTGAACGGGCCGTGATCGTCGGTCACTCGATGGGCGGCATGGTTGCGCAGGAACTCCTCGCCCGGCACGGAGACCGTGTCGGCGCTGCCGTTTTCAGCAGCACCACCTGCAAGGCGCCTCCGCGGGAATATTTTTTGCCGGTTGTGGAGTGGGCGGTAAAGCTTGGCGATATCCCCGCCGGGGAACGCGCCGCCGATCCCCTGACGCGCAGTTGCAAGCCCGTTTCCGAGGCCACCGCCCGGGGCTGCGGGGAAATGCACATGAACATGGAGAACTTCGCCGGCTCGTTGAAAGGCAGCACCACGCCATGTCTCGTCATCCGGGGCAGCGAAGAATCGGGCACCATCCTCAGCGGCTCGTCAACGCTGCTCGATGTGCTGCACAATGCGCAGGAGGCGGTCATTGAAGGGGCCGGCCACGTGCCCCAAATCACCCATCCCGCCGCATACAAAGACGTACTGGCCCGTTTTTTGCGCCAGGTGCACTAGTTGCAGCCTTCGGGATTTTCACGGGTTCCGTTGATTGTCCGGACAAATGACTTGACCCGTAAACCATGACGTTTGCCCGTACGGTAGCCCGGCTGCCCGTCTTTTACGGATGGGTCATCGTCGGATGCATGTTCCTGCTGTTGTGGACGGCCCATGGCCTGACGCTGGCCGGAATTCCGGTATTTGACGAACTGATACTTGAAGAACTGGGCATATCGCGCGGAACGCTCAAGTTTCGTGACTTCATTACGGTCATGTGCGCCGGGCTTTCAGGACCGTTGGTGGGCTACTTTGCCGACCGCTACGGCGCTCGCCCTGTTATTTTTGCCGGGCTTTTGTTCCTCAGCGCCGCACTGTTTTTTTATTCGACCATTTCCAGCCCGACGCACATCTACTTGATCCACGTCCTCATGGGCCTGTGCGTCTCGGCCACCAACATAGTCGTCGTCGTCGTCCTGTTGTCGAACTGGTTTGTAACCAAGCGCGGCATTGCTCTGGGACTGGCTTTGGCCGGAACCAGTCTCGGCAGCGCTTTTCTCCCCCAGCTCAGCGCATGGCTTATCGGTCAGATGCACTGGCGCGATGCCGTTCAGGTTTTGGGCTGCCTGCCCATCGTGCTCATACCGGTTCTCTACCTTCTGGTCCGTGAAAGACCTTCCGACCTGAGTGTGCAGCCGCTCGGTGGCGAGGCGGCGCCTGGAACCGATCCTGCGGGATCGCACGATATCGACATGAGCGAAGTGTGGGCCCAGGTCAGGACCTTCAATTTTGTTCTGCTGGGCGTGATTGCGGCTCTCATCTTCTATGCCGCCAATGCGTTTATCCAGCACACCTTCCTTTATCTGCGTGATCAGGGTTTCGAGCCGGGCGCCGCGGCAACGGGTTTTACCGTCATCTTTATCTCTGGTCTTGTCGGCAAAATCGCCTCCGGGTTCCTGGTGGAGAAATGGGGCGTCAAGCCCATCTGGATCGGGTTTCAGGCCTTCATCCTGGTTGGTGCTCTGGTCATGATTTTCCAGGGCGCGGAAGGCGCCTGGATCGGACTGTCCTGTATCGGTTTTGGCTGGGGCGGCGCCTATGCACTGACCCAACTGACCATTTCCAACACCTTTCCGCCCCGCGCCCTGGGCCGACTGATGGGGCTGTTTGTAATTATCGAGGCTGTCGGCGCCGGCTCGGGAAGCTGGCTCACCGGCGTGCTGTTCGATAGCCAGGGTTCCTATGACCTGGCGTTTCTCTTGACCGTGGGCTTTATGGTGGTCACTATCATCGGCACACGTTTTCTCAGGGCGCGTTCGCCTTGATCGGGGTGACAACCATGAAATACTTTCCTCTTTTCGTTGCAATGATGGGCATGTCTTTTACGGCTCTTGCGCAAGGTCCTTCGCCTATCAGCCTGGAGGATCTTCGCAAGAAGTATGCCGGTGACGGTTCCCGGTTCGTGACCATCGACGGCGCCGAGATTCACTACCGCGATGAAGGGCAGGGGCCGGTCGTGGTTCTGCTTCACGCGTCGTACTTCAACCTGCTGGCCTGGGATCAGCTGACGGAAGAACTTGTAAACGACTACCGGGTCATTCGCTTCGATTTTCCGAATGTGGGACTGAGCGGGCCTGAGACGAAAGAACCGCCGGGCGGCAAGTTCAACCTGATCGAGCGCAACGTGGAGGTCTTGAGCGGCCTTGTCGAGGAACTCGGTCTCGAACAGTTCGCCCTGGTCGCGACGTCCAGCGGGGGCAGCGTCGGATTCCGTTACGCGTCACGGTTCCCGGAAAACGTCACCCGGCTTGTGCTCATCAATTCCGCCGGCATGCCCCGGACGGCGCGCACGGACCCGAACCGGGCGCGTCCGGAACTCGCTCAATGGGACGACATGCCGGTCAAGCCCCGCGAGTATTGGGAGTTTACGGTCAACGGGAATTTTCCGTCGGACGCGGATGCGCCTTCCTGGTTTATCGATCTTGCCTACGACGTCAACCGCCGTTCGGAAACCACACCGGTGTCGAAATATTTTTTCGAGACGGGCGACACCCAGGCCATCCTCACCGGAATAAAGGCGCCGACTCTGATCCTGTGGGGAAAGGCGAACCCGGTGGTCATGCACCTGGAGGGGGATGTATTTCAACACTGGATGACGTCCGCTCCGACTTTCCTCAAGAAATACGAGGGACTGGGGCACTATCCCTATGTCGAAGCCCCCGAGCGGGTCATTCCGGACATTGCGGCGTTTCTCGGCGGCTCATGGGACGACAGGCTGAGGCAAACGCAACGGGTCAAGGTAACACCTTAGGGGGTTGACCTGCCCAATCCGGTGGTGCAGATGGACCGCTCCGCCTGGCCTTACGGGCTGATCGGTGCGCTGATACTCGTTTGCGCGCCGCACGCGGCCGGCGCGGGGGAACCGATCGAGCTGGTGGTCAACCAGGTCGCGCCACCGAATCACTTCTACCACACCGACGTGCTCGTGCCCTGGGCCGGGGATGTCGCGCGGGTCACGCAAGGGCGGGTCAGGCTGAGGTTCAGCGTTGCGCCGCTGGGCAGCTATCGGCGCAACTTCGACATGGCCTGGGCCGGGCTGGTCGATATCGCCGGCGGCAACCAGAGCTCGACGCCGGGCCGCTTCGTCGTGACGCAGGTCAATGAAACGCCGTTTCTGGCCAGCAGCGACGTGGAGGCCCTCTCGGTCGCCTTGTGGCGCACACACGAGCGCTTTCTCCACCGCGCCGAGGAATTCGCCGGCACGCGCTTGCTGGCGCTGCACGCCAGCGGCACTCAGCACTGGTTCACGGTGGAGAAGCCGATCCGGCGGCTTGACGACATACGCGGGCTCAAGATGGCGGCGCCCAGCGACGTGGGCGCGCGCTTGCTGTCCGCCGTCGGCGCGATTCCCGTGTTCCTGACCGCGCCGGAAATACACGATGCGCTGTCGCGCGGAATCCTCGATGGCGTGAGCATGCCCTACAGCGGCGTTACCCGGTTGGGCCTGCAGCCGTATCTTCGCTATCAGACGCGCCTGGCCGGAGGCGTTGGGCTGAGCTTCGGGGGGTTTTTCCTGACAGCCAACGCCGGCAGCTGGTCGCGCATATCGGCCGAGGACCAGGCGGCGATACTCGGGATTTCGGGCGAGGCGTACGCCCGCCGGGCGGCGAAAGTCTTCAACAGGGAAGGGGCGGCGTCGGCCGAGGAAATGAGGGCGGCCGGCATCGTCGATGTGAAGACGGCCGCCGGGTTTGACGACGAACTTCGTGAGGCCACGGCGTTCCTGGACATCGAATGGATGGCGAAGGCCGAGGCCGCGGGGGTGGACGCCGAGGCCGCGCTTCAGTACTTCCGCGAGGAGGTGCGGCGCGAGAGCGAGCGGCTCGGCGGGCCGCGCATGGCAGGCGAAGTCCCGGGGGACGAAGGGGAGACCGCGCGGTGAAGGCTGTTCTTTCGCTCTCCAGGCGGGTCCTCCGGTGGCTCACGGGGAGCCTGCTGATCGTGCTGATGCTGCTGACTTTCGTCGACGTGATTGGCCGCTACTTCCTGGGCCAGCCCGTGCCCGGTGGTCACGTGCTCGTTCAGTGCCTGGTCTGCCTGCTCGTGTTTACCGGACTGCCGCTTGTGGTCCTCGACGACGAGCACCTGCGCGTGCGCCTGCTTGACCGGCGAATGACGCAAGGGCAGAGGAAGTGGCGGGACTTCGCCGTCAAACTCGTCATTGTCGGCGCCCTGGCGGTCCTGGCCGGCCAGATGTTCTGGCAAACGGCGTATTTTTCCGGTAACGGCGAGTATTTCGAGTCGATCCGCATCCCGGTCAGCTGGATGGCGGGCTATTCTGCGGTCACGACCGGCATCGCCGTCCTTTTCGCGGTCGGCAATCTTTTCACCGGGCCGGGGCCCGGGGAGGAGCAGGCGTGACCCTGTTCGTCGCGGCCGTCGTCCTGCTGCTGTTGCTGCTGCTGGCCGGCCTGCCGATCGCATTCAGCCTGGCCCTGGTCGGCGTGGCCGGGTTCGCGCTAGTGCGCGGTCCCGAGGCCGCCTTCATCATGATCGGCCAGGTCGGCCTGGACGCGGCCACGAACTACAACTTCTCGGTGCTGCCGCTGTTCATACTGATGGGCAATATCATCGGGCGCACCGGGCTTGCGCGGGACCTGTACGCGTGCGCCTACGCCTTTCTCGGCCATCGCCGCGGCGGCCTGGCGATGGCCACGATCGGCGCCAGCGGGGGCTTCGCCGCGATATCGGGCTCCAGCTACGCCTGCGCCGCGACGATGACGGGGATCTCCGTGCCGGAAATGCGCGATTACCGCTACGAGCCCGGTTTCGCCGCCGCGTCCGTCGCCGTGGGCGGGACGCTGGGCGTTCTCATTCCACCCAGCGTCGGCATGGTCTTCTACTCGCTGATAACCGGCGTGTCGCTGGCCAAGATGATGATTGCCGGCATTCTTCCCGGCCTGCTGACGATCGCGCTGTACATGCTCACGATCGCCGCCGTTACCCGCTGGCGGCCCGCCTATGGTCCTGCCGGTGAAAGGAGCGGCTGGCGCGTGCGCCTGCGTTCGCTGACCGGCGTGTGGCCGATCCTGGCGCTGTTCACGCTCATCATCGGCGGCATATACATCGGCATATTCACCGCGATGGAGGCCGCCGGCGTCGGCGCGGCCGGGGCCCTCGTGATTTCACTGATCCGGCGGCAACTCACCGTCGCCGCCTTGATGAAGGCACTGGTCAGCACCGTCAAGACATCGGTCAGCCTCTTTCTCGTGTTCCTGGGCGCGCTCCTGTTCGCCAACCTCGTGACCATTACCGGCGTGCCGGTCATCCTGCTGGAACTGATCTCGGATTCCGGTTTTTCGGCGATGACGATACTGGGAATCACGGTCCTCGTGTTTCTCGCGCTCGGCTGCATTCTCGAGAGCAGTTCGTTGCTGCTGCTCACCCTGCCGATCTTCTTCCCGGTGCTCGTCGGGGTGGGTTTCGATCCGGTCTGGTTTGGCATATTCGTGATCATCGTTGCGGAAATCGGACTCATCACGCCACCGGTGGGGATGAACGTTTTCGTGGTCGGCTCGATGTTGCCGGACGTACCCGTGCAGAAGATATTCCGCGGACTGGGGCCGTTCCTGCTGGCGGATTTCCTGCGGCTCGCGCTGTTGATCCTGCTGCCGGCCATCGCGCTGCTGCTGCCGAACCTGATGTCCTGAGCGCCCCCGGCGCACACGATTGACGGGCGAAAAGGTTTAGCTGTAAAGTGTTTCGTCCGTGATTCACAGAGCCGGCGGTGCCCCGGGGGGCGGCCAGGCGCAACCCAAAAGGGGGAAGAAATGACCAGAAGGACCGTTTTTTCACTTTTGCCCTTGCTCGCAATGAGCCTGCCGGCGTCGCTGCCCGCGCAGGAAGACGGCGCGCAGGCGCTCGAAGAGATCATCGTGACCGCACAGCGCCGCGAGCAGACCCTGCAGGACGTGCCCATCAGCATCACCGCGTTTTCCGCGGAGCAGATCGAACGCAGTAATTTCAAGGGCGCCAGGGACTTCCTGGAGATGACGCCCAACGTTGCGTTCACGGCCAACGATCAGCAGGGCAACAAGAACGGCGACATTTCGATTCGCGGACTGGGCGACCTGACCAACGGCGGCAACGAACGCCTGATCCAGTCCCGGCCCACCATCGGCTATTTCGTCGACGATTTCAGCACCGCCTTCGTGGCCAGCGGCAGCGCCAATCCGCCCCTGGACGACATCGAGCGCATCGAGGTGCTTCGCGGACCCCAGGGCACCTACTTCGGGCGCAACGCGACCGGCGGCGCCATCAATGTCATCTCGAAGAAACCCGACGAGAACGGCATGGCCAAGGTCCGGCTGGCTGTGGGCAACCACGGCGGTTACGAATACGGAGTTATCGGCAACGTGCCCGTCAACGACGAGCTGTTCGCGCGCGGCGGCGCGGCGTTCACGTCCAGCGACGGCTACGTGGAGAACCTGCATCCTACCGGCAACGACACGGGCTATGACAACCTCAACATGCGCGCCGCCGTCCGCTGGAAACCGGGCGACTGGACGATCGATCTGGCGGGGCAGTACATCGAGGAAGAAGACCACCAGCAGGCGCGCATACCGAGCATGTCCGGGCCGGCCGGGTTCCTTTTCAACGCTTCCGGCGGACCCGTGGCGAATGCGCCAACCTGCGGCCTGGGCGATTCGATATTCGCCGAGAACGGCAACAGCGACAAGATGTGCGAAGACCAGCCCGGATACACCGACGTCGAGAACCTGGTCCTCACGGCGAAACTCGAGTACCTGGGCTCGCGATTCGGCATTACAGCGATTACCGGCATGATCGACAGCGACATGTACCAGTACGAGGACATCGACAACAGCGGTATGAATTTCTTCAATCGGATTTCCGACTACGAGAGCGAGTCCTTCAGCCAGGAGGTCCGACTGTTCTCGACCGAACCCCTGATGATGGGCGCCACGCCCGTGCAATGGATGGTGGGCGCCATCGCCTACGACGATGAAGCCCAGGTGAACAACACGATCATCTCCGGGGCCGACGTGATCGAGGCCGGCAGGTTCCCGGGTGGAGGGCCGCTGGGCGCCACGACCCCGGGCGACCATCCCAATGAGAACGAAATCACGGTGCAGCGGGACGGCTTCGCGGCCTTCTTCGACCTCGGGTTCGAGGTCACGGACGCGGTGACGGTATCGGTCAGCGGCCGGTATTCGTCCGACGACGACCGTCAGTTCTGGCAGAACACCTACGCGTCCTTCGCTTGCGGCCGCCGCGCGGTGGTCGACGGCGTGCCGGCCCCGTTCCTTGACAATTGCGCGCTGCAACCGGAACAGGACGTGCTGATCTACACCGGCCCCAACGGCGCTCAGTTCACGAGCGGCGGTCGGTTCGACCAGACGGCGGGCAATCCCTATCTGGATACCAGTAACGACGGCAGCAACTTCTCACCCCGCGTGGCGCTCAACTGGAACTACAGCGACGATGCGTCCGCCTACGCGACGATCTCCACCGGCTATCGAGCGCCAGGGACGCGGACCGCGCCCGATGGCGTGTCACGCACCGGCGGTCCAAGCTACGACCCGCGTTCACAGTTCGACGAGGAAACCGTCACCAATTACGAGATCGGCTGGAAGGCCTTCCTGAACAATCGCCGCACCCAGGTGGAGGCCGCCGTCTTCCGCATGGACTGGGAGGACATGCAGGTCCGACTGGCGCAGACGCGCTGTCTGCCCGGGCAGGAAATCAGGCCCTCACCGGCGGACTGCCCGCCAAACGGGACCGGCTTCGCCCCGCTTAACGTCGTGGCGAACGCCGATTCGGCGAGCAGCCAGGGCCTCGAGGTCAGCGCCCAGACCCTGGTCGGCGATTCGATCACGCTGATGGCCGCGATCGGATTCATGGACGCCAAGTTCGACAGTTTCGCCAACGCGCCCCAGGGCGACGTGAGCGGCGAAGAGCTGCCCAGCGCGCCGGAAACGACAGCGTCCGTCTCCGGGCAGTATGACTGGGAAGCGAACGGCTTCAGCGGTTATGTGCGGCTGACGGCAAACTACCGCTCGGAAATGGTGGCCCGTTTCTCGGACATTCCGGCCTCGGTGTTTCCCCGGGTTTCGCCGTCGGCGACGATCGTGAACCTTCAGGCGGGACTGGACTGGAGCAATCACAGCCTGACGCTCAACGTGTCGAACCTGCTGGACGAGGACTATTACTCGGGCGTGGACAGCTTCTCGCATTCGGGCGCGGTCACGACGCCCGGCGGCCAGTTCGTCAATCTCGCCTGGACGATGACCGCGGACTTCTAAGCTACTTGCTTGAAACGGGCGGCGCGAAATTCTCCCCACGCCGCCCGTTTATCCTTGCCGGCCTCCATGAAGATCGTTTCGGCATGCAATTGGCGCGCCCGCCTGCCCAAAATAGCGGCGTCTGTGCTGTTCGCCGCGGGCTGCGCGGACCCGGGTGCGCTGACGGAAAACGCTCGTGAAGCGGACGCGCCGCCCGCCGGCGGGCCTATCGCTCATGCCGCTGCACCGCCGAATATCGTCGTAATCCTCGCCGACGATCTCGGCTACGGCGACATTGGCGCGTATGGCGCCAACAGGATCAGGACGCCGAACATCGACCGCCTGGCGGCGTCCGGACTGCGGTTTACGCAGGGATATGCGAGCGCGAACGTCTGCTCTCCTTCGCGGGCCGGGCTGATGACGGGCCGCTATGCGATCCGCTCGGGCCTGGCCTTCAAGGTGGTCGATGCCGAATCGACCCACGGCCTCCCGGAAGCGGAGGAAACGCTCGGCGAACTGGTGAAACGGCGGGGCTACAGGACGCTCTACGTGGGCAAGTGGCATCTGGGCAATTTCCCCGAACATCTCCCGCTCAAACATGGATTCGACGGGTTCTTCGGCGTTCCGGCAAGCAACGACATGCCGAATTTCACGCTCTACGACGGCGGCGTCCTGGTTGAGCAACCGGTCGAACAGAGCACTCTCACCCGGCGGTATACGGACCGGGCCGTGCGTTTCATTGCGGAGAATTCGGCCGCGCCATTCATGCTGTTCCTCGCGCACACCTTTCCCCACATCCCCCTCTACGCCTCCGGGGAGTTTCGCGGGAAATCGGCGGCCGGCCTGTACGGCGATACGGTTGAAGAGCTGGACTGGAGCACAGGGCAGATACTGGCGGCGCTCGAAGAGCAGGGCATTGCGGACAATACGCTGGTCGTCTTCACCAGCGACAACGGCCCGTTCTTCGAAGGCGGGACCGGCGGTTTGAGGGGCGGCAAGGGCACTTCCTGGGACGGCGGCTACCGCGTGCCCCTGATTGCGAGTTGGCCCGGGGCTATTGCTCCGGGCCGCGTGACCGGCACCATGGCAATGAACATCGACTTGCTGCCGACGATTGCCGACATACTCGGCCTTGAGACGGCGGCGGCCATGGTGGACGGGCGCAGCCTGCTGCCCGTGTTCCGGGGCGCGGACGAGTCCGCGCACGATTTCCTTTATTACTTCAACAACGAGCGGGTCGTGGGCGTGCGTTCGCAGGACTGGAAATACGTGACCCATGCCTACTATCTCGGCAGCCTCGGCGCGTTCGAGAAGTTCGACCAGCTTCCGGGTTTCGCCGCACCGTACGAGATGCTGCTGGACGCCGACGGCATCGATGGCGAAGCCTACAGCTACGCCGACCGCTTTCCGGGCATACTGAACGAACACAAGGAAGCGCTGAAGAGTGCCCGGCGTCAATTCGACGCGTTGCGAACGCGTGACCTTGAAGAAACGTATCCACGGTAACGGGGCCCTGGGGGGAACGATGGACTGGAAACGGCTTGTTGGAAGAGCGCTCGCCGGAGTGGTGCTGGTTTGCCCGGGACCGGCGTTCGCGGCTGAAACGGAATCTGACTGGCAGGAGCCGGGCGCGCTGGTCATTCATGCCGGAACGGTGATCGCCGTGCCGGGCAGCAACGTGCTCACGGACCAGACCATCGTCGTAAGCGAGGGAAGGATTGCCACGGTTCGGGACGGCTTCCTCGATCCGTCGGCCGCGGCGGGCGGCGCCGGCGCAAGCGTCGAGTATCTGGATCTGAGGGACGCCGTAGTGCTGCCCGGCCTGATGGACATGCATGTGCACCTGTCCATGGAGTTCGGCGTCGAGGGCCAGCGCAGTTACGGCGTATCGGACCCGTATGCGGTCCAGCATCGCACTGCGAAGGACGACGCCTATTTCATGGTGAACGCGATTGACAATGCCAGGAAGACGCTTGAGGCCGGGTTTACGACCGTCCGGAACGTCGGCGCCGACGGCTGGCATATCTTCGCGCTGCGCGACGGGATTCGCGACGGCCTCCTGACCGGCCCGCGCATCATCACCGCGGGACACACAATCCGGCTGGGCGCCGACGAGGGGCCGGGCGCCTGCTGGAGCGTGGAGTCCTGCCGGCGCGCAACGCGCGTTCAGATCGACATGGGCGCCGACCTGATCAAGGTCGCGGCCACCTGCAGCGGCTCGAAGCCCTGCGGCAATCAGTTCGCTCCCGCCGTCATTCTCGAGGACGAGTTTCGTTCGATTGTGGAGGTGGCCGGATCCCGCAAACTGAAGGTGGCCGTGCATGCACACGGGACCGATGGCATCAATCTGGCCGCGCGTCTCGGGGCGTGGTCCATAGAACACGGTTCGTTCAACAATGCGGAATCACACCGGATCATGCGCGAAAACGGCGTCTACCTGGTGCCTACGCTGGCCGTGCAGGACAACATCCGCGCGGACATCGTCGGAGCGGATGCCGACATGGTCGACCTGATGCGGAGCTTTCTCGACAATCACGGGCCCCGCATATTCGCCGCGCACAAGGCCGGCGTTACGATCGCCGCCGGCACCGACGCCGGGGTAACGAAGCACGGCAATAACGCCCGGGAACTCGAGTTGTACGTCGAGCACGGCCTGACCCCGGAGGAGGCGATTGTTACGGCCACCGTGAACGCCGCGGCGGTCATTGGCATGCAGGACGATCTGGGAACGGTGGAGCCGGGCAGGATTGCCGACCTGATCGCCGTTGCCGGCGACCCGCTCACCGATATCTCGGTGCTCATGAACGTCCCGGTCGTGATTCAGGACGGCCGGGTCGTCAAGGACGCGCGCTGAGGGGAACATGGACAAGCCGACCGTATTCGACCTGGTCCTGGAGTCGCTGCCGGATAAAGCCCACCATCGCCGCGCCTGGCTGGGGCTGCTCCGCTGCTTTTCGAGCATCGACCGGGTTCTGATGCGGCGCTTCTCGGAGAAATTCAATTCCAGCCTGCCGCGCTATGACGTCCTTACCGCCCTGGCGCTGTCGCCGAACGGCATGACGATGGGAGAACTCGCATCCAGCCTGATGGTCACCAAGGGCAACATCACGGGCGTCGTCAAGCGGCTGAAGCAGGACGGCCTGGTCAGAAAAATCACGTCAAGATCGGACCGGCGGATCCAGTCCGTGACCCTTTCGGCGGAGGGCAGGGCGCTTTGGGACGCCATGCATGCCGACTACGACGAAACGGTATCGGAGATTCTTTCCGGCCAACCCACAGAGGATCTGGACGCGCTGTCGGAAATGCTGGAAAACACGCGCGTCGCCGTCCAGAAGAAGACGCCGGCAGGACGGTAAATGCAATCGGCGGCCCGCCTGCGACGCACAGTGCCTGCGGGACTGGCGATCTCCGCTGCGCTGGTTTGCGGCTGCGGTGGAGCAGCTGCTCCCGACGCGCCGGAAATGCTGCTGGTTCCGGGCGGAGAATTCACGATGGGCGCCAACGATGGCCTGCCTTTCGAGGGTCCGGCGCACACAGTTGCGCTCGATGGGTTCCTGCTGGACCGGTACGAGGTCACGAACGCCCGGTTCGCCGAATTCGCCGATGCGACCGGTCATGTCACGGAGTCCGAAAGGCTCGGATGGTCCGGCGTCTTCGACACGCGGCGCGGCGGGTGGACCAGGGGCGACGGCGCCGACTGGCGCCATCCTTCGGGACCCGGCTCCTCGCATCGGGACATGGGCGATTACCCGGTCGTGCACGTTTCCTGGTTCGATGCCGCCGCCTACTGCGAATGGCGCGGTGCCCGGCTGCCCACGGAAGCGGAATTCGAATACGCCGCGCGTGGTGGTTTGGCCGACGTCCGCTACGCCTGGGGAAACCAGCTCACACCCGACAGGAGCCACAGGGCGAATCTGTGGCAGGGCGAGTTCCCGATCGAGGACCGGGGACAGGATGGTTTTTCGGGCCTGGCGCCGGTGGGGACCTTTCCTCCCAACGGGTTCGGGTTCCACGATCTGACGGGCAACGTCTGGGAGTGGGTCCAGGACTGGTACGCAGCGGATTATTTCGCGCGTTCTCCGAGGAAGAATCCCCGGGGTCCCGCCGGCGGGACCCAGAAGGTGCACCGGGGCGGGAGCTGGTTGTGCAGCGAGAACTACTGTCGAGGATACCGTCTGGAAGCCCGGATGATGACTCCCCCCGACTCGGGCCTGAACAACCTCGGATTCCGTTGCGCGGCAGATCCGCGAAATTGAGCCGGTGAAACGGGATCGCTCCGAGCCCGCCCTTCATTGTCCTCTTTCCTCCGGTGGACGCATGAACCCATCCATGGGGCTCGGCGGCGGCTCCTGCCGCCGACGCCCCCGGAGGAAAGAGGGCAATGAAGGGCTCGCGTATGCGTGTTCCTACCAGGGTTTCGCGGTTCCCAGGTAGGCGGCGATCAGCACCATCGCCAGGATACTGTGACTGCCCCATTGGGCCCGGCGTAGCGTGGCAATCAGTTGCCGCGGGTCGGGACCCGTTCCGGCGGCGGCATCGACGGAGGCGAACCGCACGGCCCGGGTTTGCCAGCGGATCCAGCCGCTGACGACCAGGATCAATCCGAACAGCAGGACCTTGGCGGCCAGCCAGTTCGTCTGGATCATGCCGTCGCCGGTAAATCCGACCACGGCGTCATAGACGTTGCCGAGGCCGATGACGATGCGCAGCACGCACTCGGACTTGTAGATTCGTTGCGCCCATGTCGAGGCTCCGGTCAGCTCGGACATCAGCGCGATGGCCAACCAGACCAGGCCCACCACCCAGGTGGCGATCAGCCAGCTTGAGGACATCAGCGTGTAGACGCCGAGGTCGGTGGCGATCTGCACGCCCAGGGGCAGGAGCAGGACCAGCATGATGGCGGAGACCGCGTCCGCGTAGCGCTTTACGCGCACCGCCATGGAGCGGGTGGCCTGATTGCCGGACGGCCCGCCGGCCATGCGCAACGCGTACAGCGCCGGGAGTTCGATGCCGACGATGACCGCAAACACCAGTACGTGCAGAAAGTTGAAGATGCCGTATGCAATCATGTTTCATTCCTGTTCCGGGTCCCGAGGTGGGACATAATGCCTGAAGGAGTCCCGGCGCCGATGGGGGGAGGGCCGGACATGAAAATTCTCAAGCGTGTATTGATCTGGATGGCCTGTTTGGTGGCCGTCGTGGTGCTGGCCGTCGCCGGGCTCGTCACCTGGTTCACCGTTCGCGGGGAAAGGCAGATCGCCGAACTGGAAATCGTCGACCGGCATGCCGATGCGCCGGGCCGATTTTTCACGATTGACGGTTACGAGTATCACGTCGTTATTCGCGGCGACGTGAACGCCGATCCCACCGGCGCTCCCATTCTCGTCATTCACGGTTTCGGGCCCACGGGCAGCAACGTCATCATGCCGCTGGCGTATGACCTGGCCGCCACCCGTTCCGTCATCGTGCCGGACATGCTGGGTTTCGGCTACTCCGAGAAGGTTGCCGAACCGGGCGAACACTTCACTGTCGAGGGCCGCGTGAAGGCGCTTCTGGGCTTGCTCGAAGATCTTGGTGTAGGGGAATTCGACGTGGTGGGTCATTCCTACGGCGGTTCGGTAACGGGACGTCTGGCGCTGACCGTGCCGGAACGGGTTCGCCGGGCGGTGTTTGTGGGTCCCCAGATCTACCCGCAGACCACGCCGGGCGATTTCGTCGCGTATCTGCCCCGGCCCGCGGCCCGCGTCGCCGTCTGGGGATCCCTGGGCGGGGGGCCCGGCAGCCTGGTCGGCCGGGCTTGCGCGGCCGACCCCGGGGTCTGCGATGCGCTCCGCATTGCGCGGGTAAAGGGCACGGTGGATGCGTTGCTGGCGATCAACAACACGCCAAGGGAATATGCGCTGCCCGGCGAACTGCCGAACGTGCAGCCCCCGGCGCTGTTCATCTGGGGCGACGACGACGCCATCGTGCCGCCGGAATCCATCGCCCGGGCCGCGGCCGCCATGGGTGCGGACACCTGGATAGTTCCCGGCGGCGGCCATTGGCCATTTGCGGTCGATCCGCCCGGCGTAACGGAGCGCATCCGGAGCTTCTTCACACTGGACCGCGGCTCTCGAACGGGCAGTACGCGTTCCAGTTCGGAATAATCCCGAGGCGTGGGAGGGCCTTCGGCGTCCGCTTCTACTATTCGTATTGACGGCGCGCTACAGAAGCTCCAGCACGCGTTCGGGGGGCCGGCCGACAACGGCTTTCCCGCGCGTGATGAATATGGGTCGTTCGATCAGAATGGGGTTCTCGACCATCGCCCGGATCCGCTCGTCGTCGGACACAGTGGCCGCCTTCAGTCCGAGCTCGCGGTACCGGGCCTCGCCGCGGCGCATGAGTTCGAGCGGTGTGATGCCCAGTTGATCCAGCAGCTCGCGCAGCGCAGCTTCGTCGGGCGGATTTTCCAGGTAGCGCACGACTTCCAGTTCAACATCGCGTTCCTGGAGAAGCGCGAGGGCGGCGCGTGACTTGGAGCAGCGTGGGTTGTGGTAAAGAACGGCCATGGCGAATCCGGTCGGTTGATTTCAGTGCGGGGCAATAGTACGCGATGCAACGCGTTGTAGACTTCCCCATTCAGCGGAGGGGCTTGTTGTCATGCAGCACTTGATGCGGCGGCTTGACGCCGGCCGGCGGCGGGCAGTCGCGGGCCGGATCGCCATGGTTCTGGCTCTTGCCGCCAGCGCCGGCTGCATGCCGCTCTTGTATACGGAAAGCGTGCCGGCCGCATACAAGACGGAATCGGGGCCGTACGGGGTTCAGGTGATCGACAATCACGTCCTGCCGGCGGAAAACGGCCAGCGCAGCCTGCGGGCGCGCATCGCGTTTCCTCAAGGCGAGGGTCCGTTTCCGCTGGTCGTGTTCTCGCATGGCTTCGCCTGCTACCGCGAGAGCTACTCGGGGTTGACGGACCACTGGGCCTCGCATGGCTATGTGGTCGTGCAGCCGGAGCATCCCGACTGCCCGACGTCGCCGGTCAGGCTCAGACCGCAGGACGCCACCCGCGTGCACTACATCCGGATTTCCGACGTCGAGCGCGTGCTCGACTCGCTGTTCGCGCCCGGCGAGGAAATACCGGGACTGACCGGCAACATCGACTACGGCCGAAAGGTCATGGCGGGTCATTCCTTCGGCGGCATGATCGCGCAGATCGTCTGGGGGCAGCCCCTGAGGGACCCGGAAACTTCCGAGGCCGTGAGCCATGCGCGGGACTTCGATGCGGCCATCATCATGAGCGGTCCGGGGACCATGCCGCAGATGGCCGACGGCGCCTTCACCGGATTGTCCGGGCCGATGCTGGTCAGCGGCGGCACCCGGGATACGCGCAACGCTGGCGATGGCGTCATCTATCCCTGGGAGTGGCGCCTGCAGGCGTACGACCGCAGCCCCCCGGGGAACAAGTACTCGGTGGTGCTGGAGGAAGGCGACCATTATCTGGGCGGGCTCATCTGCCGCGACGACCGGGGCGGGCCGCAAAACCGGGGCGGCGCGCCCGATGTCGAAGGCCAGACTATCCTGGCCGGCGTATCGACGGCATTCCTGGACGCCTGGCTGAATGAGGACGCGGCCGCAAGGCGGTTCCTGGAAGAACTCGACCGGCATGCCGGAATCGCCGGGGGACGCGCCCGCTTTGCCCGGAAATAAACACAACCGAGGAGGAAGCGTAATGAAGTTCAGGCATTGCATCATTGCGACTGTCGCGTTTTGTGCCGCTGGTTGGGCCAGCGGGCAGGAGAATATGGGAATTGCCGTCAACGGCGAAAGGCTTGCCGTGATCGACATGCACCTGCATACCGGGACCTGGGCCGGGACGCCACCCCGCTTCAGGAAACGCCTCACGGACCGCGTGCCGACGGGGTTCAAATGGACCATGGGCGTCTTCATGAACAGTCGCCTTGACGGCGACAGCATACTCAGCACGCTGGACGACGCGGGGATCAGTGCCGGAGCGGTGTTCGCGCTGTGGAGTCCGGCCACCACCGGCATCGCCACCAACGACCATGTCGCCAAGCAGGTCGCGGTGAATCCCGACCGTCTGTTCGGATTTGCGAGCCTGCGGGTCGACCACTGGAACCAGGACGGACCCGAGCAATTGCGGCAGATGGAAGAGGCGATCGAGAGGCACGGCATGGTCGGCATCAAGCTCGCGCACGGACACCAGCAGGTCCGTCTGGACGATAAGCGCTTGTACGGGGTGTACGAGATTGCCGCGCGGCAGGGCACGCCCATTTACCTGCACACCGGCACCAGCCCGAATCCGGGTACGCGCACCGAGCCGGCGTATTGCGATCCCGCCTACCTGGAGGACGCCATCCGGCGTTATCCCGGCGCGATATTCATACTCGGCCATTCCGGCTACGACAGTTTCAACCGGGCGCTGACGCATACCGACTCGGCGATCGATCTCGCCCAGCGATATCCGAACGTGTACCTGGAACCCGGCGCTTTGGGCGCCGAGCGGGCGGAACACGTGCTGCACGACTACCTGGAACGGATTCGGGCCGGCGGCGTCATCGAGAAGCTGATCTACGGATCCGACGGCCCGCAGCTTCCCGGCTACGTGCAGTCGCATCTCGACGCGTTCGTCGCGGGGATGCAGGAGGTCGGTTACACGACCGGCGAGATGCGCCTGATCCTGGCCGACAATTTCACGCGAGTCTTCGGCATGCCGAAGATCGTCCTGGAGGATCAGTAATCATGATCGGACAGCGAAACGACTGGAACGGGTGCATGACCCTGTTCCGCTCCCTGTCGGCTAGGCGCGTGCGCGAATCGGCGCCGCTTGTTCTCGCGGCGCTGTGTTTCGGCTGCGGTGGAGAGGATCCACCGCCGCCGCCGATTCCCGTGGAGCTCAGCGTCACGATTGACGCTCCGGCAGAAGTAGACCCTGCGGCGACGGTGCATCTGTCCCTGTATCACGCATGGACCGGCGACGGGGACCTGCGTTATCCGCTCGAAATCATCAAGAGCTACGAAATACCTTTCGGCTGGTTCAATCTTAAGTTCGATTACCCGGTCGAAGCCGGTGAGGGCCTGATCGTTTACGCGTGGGTCGATTCCGACGGCGACGGAGCCAACTGCACGCCGACGGTACGCGGCGACCTGGCCGACCTGGTCGAGGTCCAGGACTTTCCCGCTGAACAGGTATCGGTTTCTCTGTTGCTTGACGCGCCCTGCGCGGGACCGGACTGGTTCTTCCCGGGACCCGAGCCCCAACAGGCGCCGGTTATTGACTGAAGACCTGTCCGGCCTTCATCACGAAGTGCACCCGCCCGAACTCCTCGGGGTCTTCGCGGGGGTCGCCGGGCACCGCGACGATGTCCGCGAACTTGCCCGGTGAAATGGAGCCCAGATCGTCCCATTCATTCAAGAGCACGGCGGCGTTCCGGGTCGCGCTTACGATCGCCTCCACGGCCGGCATGCCCGCTTCCACCATATAGATGAATTCCTTCCAGTTGTCTCCGTGGGGAGACACGCCGCTGTCGGTGCCGAACGCGATCGGGACGCCGGCGCGGTACGCCCTGGCGAAGGTGGCCGCAATGACGGGGCCGATCGCCGCGGCCTTGGGACGCACGACGTCGGAGAAATAACCCTCGACCGCGGACTTCTCGGCCACGAACCTGCCGGCCATGATGGTGGGCACATACCAGGCGCCTTTCTCCTTCATCAATTCCATGACTTCGTCGGACATGTAGGTGCCATGCTCGATCGAATGCACACCGGCCGCCACCGCCCGCCGCATGCCTTCGTTGCCGTGGGCGTGCGCTGCGACCCGATACCCGTAGTCCGCGGCGGCCGTGACGATCGCGGCGATTTCTTCCTCCGTGAATTGCGGGTTCAAGCCGCTCCTGGCCTGGCTGAGCACGCCGCCGGTGGCCGTGATCTTGATCAGGTCCGCTCCCTCCTTGTAGCGCGCCCGCACGGCCTTGTAGGCATCATCCACGCCGTTGACGACGCCTTCCTCCGGACCCGGGTCGCCGCGCAATTCGCGGTTGACGCCGTTGCTGGGATCGGCGTGTCCGCCGGTGGAGGCGAGACTCTTGCCGGACGTAAAGATCCGGGGGCCGACGATACGGCCTTCGGCGATCGCCCGGCGGATCGACTGGGCAAGGCCGTGCCGCGTGCCGAGGTCACGAACGGTCGTGAATCCCGCCATCAGTGTTCGCTCCGCATAGGGAACCGCCCGCAATGCCGAGTCCGCCGGTTCCAGAGTAAAGGTTTCGACGAACCGGCTGGGGCTCTGCTGGCTTGCGATGTGCACGTGCATGTCGATCCAGCCGGGCATGACGAAGGAGCCGGTCAGGTCGATATCGGGTTCGCCCGCGTAGCCAGGCTGCACGGACAGGATCCGTTCGCCGTCCACGACGATGGTTGCGCCGTCGATGACTTTGCCGGCGGTGGAGTCAAACAGCTTGCCGGCGTGAATGACCGTCTCCGCCCAGACGCTGCCGGTCAGGAACAGCGCCAATATCGATATCGAGACTCTCATGATCGGCGGGCCTTGGTGGCCGGCCCCGAGGTTCGCGGCCTGGAGAAATCGGCCTCTGCTTCCAGCTCTCCGCCCGGGTTGGCATGGCCCGTGGTGAAGGCCTCGGCCCAATCGCCCAGGCGGCTGTGAAAGTCCGGCCAGTCGCGAAGATCTTCACGGTCGCGGTACATGGCGAACGGCCGTATCGTGCTCTCGTAGAAGTCCACCATCGCGTGCGGGCGGTACTGGGTGGATTCATAGCGGTTCCAGTGCCGGACCTGGTCCAGCGGCCGGCGGTAGCGGCGGTCCTGGCTCTTGACCGGGTAGCCGACAGGTATGGTGCCGTAGGCCTTCATCCATGGCGGATAGCCGAGCTGGGCGGACAGATCGCGGTTGATGGTGTCCTCGCCTCCGCCGGACAGCCACGCGGACGTGAGCCCCTCCGCGGTCACGCCGAGCTGGATGTTCTGGATCGCCGCTCCCAGCGAGCAAAGGAAGATCGCCTCGTTGTTGTCCTTGTATTCCTGCTCCCATTCCGTGCTGGTCGGTTGCGGAAAGCAGACCTTCCAGCGCGGGTCTCCGAGCACCAGGATGATCGCTACGGTGTTCTTGAGGTATTCTTTGCCGACCGCCGGGAAACCCCTGGCATGTTTGACAAGCTGTCCGGCCTGCTTGAGAAATACCTGCCGCACGGCCTCGCGCATGTCTGGATCGTCCACCACGATGAAGTCCCAGCACTGGCTGTTGGCGCCGGACGGCGCCCAGCGCCCGCAATCGACGATCCGGTCGAGCGCCTCGCGCGGGACCGCCCGCCCGGGTTCGAACTTGCGAGTGCTGCGGCGTCGCTCAACGACGCTCCTGAAGTCTTGTTGTGCTGTCCCTGGGTTATTTTCTGAAGTCATGGCCTCTGTTAGAGTTGCGGTTTCGAGCGGGGGAGCTATGACAAGAGTCTACATTTTCTGTCTGGCGCTTGCGTGCGCGCCAATGACAAACATGGCGACGGCCCAGGAAGAGAGCGACGCCGTCATCGAGGACATCGTCGTTACCGCGCAGAAGCGGGAACAGTCGTTGCAGGAAGTGCCGATCGCCATTACCGGCATCGATGGCGACGAACTGATCGGCAACGGTGCGGACAATCTGGCCGATCTGAGCGGAATAGCGCCGAACGTTTCGATCGCGGACCTGTTCGTTCCGAATGTGGCGCAATTCTCGATACGCGGAATCGCTTTCGGCGATCCGGACGCCAACGCCGAGTCGAAGACGGGCGTCATGGTGGACGGAGTACCTCGCACCCGAACGATGGGCCTGCTCACCAACGCGTTCGACGTCGAGCGGATCGAGGTTCTCCGCGGCCCGCAGGGCACGCTGTTCGGACGCAACAACCTGGCGGGTACGGTCCGGATCGTTTCCCGGCGCCCGGGAGAGGAATTCGGCGGTGATTTCAGGTTTGCGCTGGGCAATTACGACTTGCGAAAAGCCCATCTGGCGATCGATACGGGTGCATTTGCCGGCGGGATGTTCAGAGCGCGCCTGGCGGGCGCAAGCGTGGACCGGGGCGGTTTCTACACCAACTCGTTCAACGGCAACGAACTCGGCAAGAGGGACTCGAGAGGCGTCAGGGCAACCCTGGATGCGGAATTCGGGGCCCTGGACGCCACGCTGATTCTGGATTCCGAGCAACAGGACAGCTTCGGCGTTCCCCTTAACAACTACGTGCTGGAGCCGGACGGCGAGCGTCTCGACGGCGATCCCTACACCGTGCGCCATGATTATGACGGTTACGGCGAATCCGACAGCAGCGGCGTTACTTTCCTGTCCAACTACGAAACGGATTACGGACTCTTCTCGCTGATCGCTTCGGCCCGTGAACTGGATTTCGCGACCTACGCCGATTACGACGGCCGTGCGGGCTTTAGGCCGCCGCCGCCGCTGCCGCTGCACGTGGGTTTCGTCACTGCGCACGAACAGCGAAGCGCCGAGGTGTATTTCAGCGATTTGCATAGCGAGCGCTTCGATTACGTGCTGGGGCTTTATTTCGTCGAGGAGGAACACGTCACCGACATACTGCAGGCCCTCCTGATCCCGCCCTTCGACCGCATGGTGCCGGCCACGATCAACAGGCAGGACGCGCGCTCGCTTGCGTTTTATGCGCAGACGGACATCTGGCTCACCGACAGGCTCGCGGCCGTTCTCGGAGGCAGGCATACCCGCGACGAAAAGGACTTTGATTCCACCATATTTTTCCCGAGAAGGACGCAGGAGTTCGCCCGGCAGGCGGATTGGAGCGATTCGACCTGGAGGGCCGGCTTCAACTACTTCGCCGGGGAAGACCTCATGCTGTACGCGAATGTGTCAACCGGCTACAAGGGCGGGGGATTCAATTCCCGGGCTACCCTGCCGCAAAACCTGGGACCCTATGACCCGGAATACGTAACCAACTACGAGGCGGGCATCAAGGGCGCCTTGCTGGAGGGCCGCCTGCGCATCAATGCGGCCGCGTTCATGATTGAATACGAGGATGTCGCCGCGGTGGTCCGGCGGCCGGGTCTGACCCGCAGCGGCACGGACTCCATCCTGGAAAACCTGGGCGAGGCCGAGCTGTCCGGCCTCGAACTGGAAGCGCAGTTGGCGATCAATCGCAGTCTGGCCGTCAGCCTCAACGCGGCCTGGCTGAATTCCGAATGGACCGAGTTCATGGCCGACCTGAACAACGACGGGGTCGTGACGGACAATTCGTTTTTCGATCTCCCCGCCGCGCCCGAATGGAGCTTCTTCGCTGCGGTGGACTACCGTGCGCCGATGAACGCGGGCATGCTCCACTGGCACCTGGAAGCGCGCTACAAGTCACGCCAGGCGATGCTGGCGCAGACCAATGCCGCATTTGCGCGCCGCCCCGCGCACTCCCTGATCAACGGATACGTGGCCTGGGCGCCGCAAAGCCGCCGTTACCGCGTGTCGGTCTATGGCAGAAACCTGACGGACGAACTCTTTCGCGGCTCCGCCTATCTCGGCCTGTTTCCGCTGAATACCTTCAGTGCGCCACGCACTTTCGGCGTGGAGGTGCAATTCAACCTCTTCTGACAGCCGGCTGATACCGCCTGTGCGGGCGGGCGCTTGTCAGGCTGTCAGGCCTGGTCCGACCTCGCCTCCGGAAGATGCGCTCTGGCCGGGTCCCAGGATCGCCTCGCGGGTTCCGTCCACGATCAGAACCAGGGCCGGCACGAAGAAGAGCAGGGCGGCGCCGGCTGCGATCAGCCCTCCCGCCATGCTGACCACCATGGGCAGCAGCCCTTGCGTCACTTCGCTCTTTCCGTAAATCACGGGCATCAAGCCGACTATGGTCGTGATCGTGGTCAGGAAAATCGCGCGGAAGCGTTGCCGGGCGGCGGCGCTCACCGCGGCGATGGCCGGCGTGGCTGCGGATTCCGCCCGAATCCTGTTATACCGGTCCATGAGTACCAACGTGTCGTTCACGACCACGCCGCCCACCGCAACCATGCCGAACACGGACGTTATCGACAGATCGTAGCCGAGCACCACGTGAGCTAGCAGGCCGCCGGCAATGGCGAACGGCAGACCGGCCAGCACCAGCGCGGGCTGCCAGTAGCTGCGCAGCTGCACCGCCATAAGAAAGTACATGAACAGCAGCGCCAGCGGGACCGTGAAGCGCAGAATCCTGTTGACCTCCGATTGCCCTTCACCCCGCCCCTGACGGACGACCCTCAGGCCCTCATACCTGCCTGACAAACGGGGAGCCACGTCGTCCTCGATTTCCGACATGACGGCGTTGGGCGAGGACAATCGGCGATCGACGCGGCCGCTTACCGTCGCCGCGCGCACGCCGTCGATCCTCGTGAGGGTCGAAAAATCGCGGGTCTCAATGATCCGGGCGACGGCGGACAGGGGAATCTGCGCGCCGCCGGGCCGCAATATGCGTTCGTCCAGCAATTCACGGACGCTGCGGCGGCGCTCCTGCGGATAGCGCGCCATGACCCTGATTTCTTCGCGGCCGCGCTGAATGCGCTGCACCTCGGCGCCGTAGAAACGGTTCCTGAGCTGCATGGCCAGTCCGGCGGGCGACAGGCCGGCGGCGATGCCGGCCTCGGTCAATTCCAGGTCGAACTGCCGCTTGCTCTCGCCCAGCGAATCCTCGACCTGGAAGAGTGCGGGTATATTGCCGAACGCGCCCCTCAGATCGTTCGTCGCCGCTACAACGGTGTCTTCATCCGGATGCACGAGCGCATACTGGATCTCGGCGTCGTTGGGGATCAGCGCCGTGTTGTAGCGGATGCTCTCCACCCCCCGGACCTGTCCGGCATTGAGGCGCCACATCGTCTCGAGATCGGCCGGCCTCAGCGACCGCTGCGATTCGTCCCTGATGTGCATGGTCACGGAAGCCAGGTGGGTCCCGTAGGTCGATTTCTTCGAACCCTGGATCCGGTAGGCGCCGAAGTGATGTCCGACTACCGCTGCAACCGTGGTGACCGGATCGTCGCCGGCCTGCCTGTTGGTCGCATGGGCGGCCTCGATCAATTGCTCCGCGGCGGCCCACGTGGTCTCGTATGGCGTTCCGGTGGGAAACACAATGTCCGCCTGAATGCGATTCGCGTCCGCCGTGCGCAGGAACATCCACTGCGTTCCCGCCATGGCCACAAGCGCCACTCCAATGACCAGCACGACGCTGGTGACTATGGTGAGGTAGGGGCGGCGCACGGCCGAAGCGATCGCGCCCACGACCCATCGGTCGCGCAGGTTGTTCAGGCGTTTTCGCACGCTGACCTGTATGCCGGTCAGTGGCGGCCTGCTCCATGGAGCGCTGTGCGACAGGTGCGCAGGCAGAATCAGGAACGCCTCGATCAGTGAAACGGAGAGCACGAGCACGATGATCAACGGCATCGTGTTGAGCATTTGCCCGGTCGGGCCAAACGTGAATGCGAGCGGAACGAAGGCGATCATTGTCGTGAGCACGCCCACCGTGACCGGCGCCACGACCGCGTTCGCCCCCGCAATCGCCGCCCGGGTCCCCCGGAGGCCGTTTTCCCGCTGCGTCGCGATGCTCTCGCCCACAACCACCGCATCGTCCACGACGATGCCGACCGCGAGCAGCAGCGTGAATAGCGTGACCACGTTCAGCGTCAGCCCGAAGGCCGGGAAGAACAGCAGCGCGCCCAGCATCGAAGTGGGGACGCCGATGGCTACCCAGACGGCGATCCGAAAGTCGAAGACCAGTGAAAGGAACAGGAATACCAGTGCAAAGCCGAGAAGGCCGGCGCCGATCACCGTACGGAACTGCGCCCCGGTAAGCGCCGTGTTGTCATCCCAGACGAATACGCTGGCGCCTGCGGGCGGCTCGTAGTTCTCGATCAGATTCCTCGCTTCGGATGCGAGTTGCGTCATGTCGTGAATGTCCGCGGCGCGGATGTTCAGGAACATCGCCGGAACGCCGTCCACTTCCCCGTCCACGTCCACGTCGGCGAAGCCGTCGATGACTGTCGCCACGTCCCGCAGCCTCACGATCGTGCCGTCGATGTTTGCAATCAGCACGACGTCCAGGAAGTCCTCGCCCACCATGCGTTTCTGGTCGGTGCGCAGGATCAGTCCGCCCGCATCCGTACGCAGCTCTCCCGAGGACACGTTGAGCGAGGACTCGCGAATCGCCCGCGCCAGCTCGGAAATGGTCAGGTTGTTGCGCCGCAGCTGCTCCTCGCTGACGACGATCGAGATTTCCCGGTCCGCCGCCCCGAACAGGGAAACCATGGACAGCGACGGCAGCGCCAGCAGGTCTTCCTGCACCCGCTCGGCGGCGGCCCGCAGTTCCGTCCTGCTGAGAGCCGTCGAGGTTACGGCAACGGTCATGATGATCCGGTGCGCCTTGGTCAACACGATTTCCGGTTGCTCGGCGTTGAGTGGCGGGAATCCTTCGATGCGATCGACCGCCGACATGACGTCGTCGAGGACGGTAACCGGGTCCGCAAACGGTTCCAGTTGGACGGTGACGGTTCCCAGCCCCTCGGTGGCCGTGGACGTAACCCGCCTCACCCCTTCGACGGCGATCAGGTTTTCCTCCAGCCGGCGGTTGACGCTTTCCTCGACTTCGGCGGGCGAACTGCCAGGGAACGGGACCGTTATGGAGATCTGACGCGAATCCAGGTCCGGATAGTCCTCGATTTCGAGATTCGAAGCGGCGAAAAGCCCACCGCCCAGAAGCAGCAGCATCAGCAGGTTGCCCGCTACGGTATTTCGCGCGAAAAAGGCGATGATGTCGTGGAAGGGGTTATTGCCCTCGGCGCCGGGAGTGCCCGGCGTGTGCGCCGCCTGATTCACGCCTTATTCCCCCCGGAAGTTTCGTGATGCATCCACTACCGTCACGGAAACCCCGGGTTCCGCGGCAGGGACGGCCCCCAGCACCACGCCATCCCCGGTATCGAAGTCCGAAACAATCCAGCCGGCCTCGGTGCGGCCCAGCGATCGGGGCGTTACGGCTTCAAGCGCGCCGCCGCGAACCACCCACACCGTCCCGTTGGCCTGCTCCGCCGCTTTCGGAAGCAACAGCGAGTTCTCGAATGCCGGGCCCTCGATCGACAGGTTGACGAAGGTTCCCGGCGCCGGAATGTTTGCCAGCGGGACCGAATCGGCGAACTTTACGTAGAGGCGTACCAGGCGGCTGCGCCGGTTGACGATCGGCGCCACGCGATCCACAAGGGCGGGAAAGAGCTCTCCATTCGCAACAACCCGCACTGCTCTTCCCTCGGCCGGGTCCAGGTAATCCAGATCATCCAGGGAAATGGGCGCCTCCACTTCCAGGGACTCTCTCGAAAACGCCAGGCCGAAAGGCTCCAGCGGACCGACGAGCTGTCCCCGCATCGCGGTCGTTTCCACGATCCGACCGTCAAAGGGCAGCGAGTAGCGGGTTCGCGCCAGGTCCAGTTCGGATTTCTCCACCGCCGCCCTGGCGGCGTCCACCCGGGCCTGATAGCGTGCGATTTCGGTTTCGTTGTTGACCAGCGGCGGAACCGGCCGGCCAGGGTTCCGGCTCTGAAACTCTTCGCGCTTCTCCTCGGCCCGCAATTCCCGCCAGCGCAAGCGCGCCTCCTGCTGCTGCAGGAGTGCTTTCTTGACCTTGAGGTCGATCTCCAAGTCGGTCGGGTCGATCGTCAGCAGGGTCTGTCCGGCGCGAAATGTCCCTCCGCCACGCAATGCCGGGGAGACGGAAAGCACACGTCCGGCAACCTGGGAACGCAGGCCGACCTTGCCCTGGGCCCGCACTTCGCCGGTCAGGGAAACGCTGAGGGAATGTTGGCCCCTGACCGGATGCGCAACGGCGACCTCCGGATCCTGCATCTGGGCTCGCACTACGGATGTCTGCTGACCGCCCATTTCCGGAGCACGGGCAAAATAAATGGCTACGGCGAATACCGCCAGCACCAGTGCGATCTGCGCAATGCCGGCGAAGCGCCGACGCTCGCCCGTATCTTTGCCGTTGCCGTTCATTGCCTAATCCCCCCGAGCTCAGGTGCCGGTTGATTCTATATGGGCGACCAGCCGCTTTCAATTGCCGGCATCGACCGCGACGGCGGATCGCCACGCCTTACCCGGCGAATATCCGATCCAGGATACGCGCGGTTCCGAGGGCGGTTTCCGCTATCAGATCGCCCAGTTCATCAAAACGGCCGACGCCGCACATGTCCGCAATCACGGCTTTCTGATCCTCGGAGGCAGATTCGGGATCGAATGCTTCGCCGCTGGTCATCTGGAAAAAACCTTCCAGGTTCTGCCATAGCGTCGCGGACTCGACCAGCCCGGAGGCCTCTCGCGCATCGATAAGGCCAAGCGTGCCTGCGGCTTGGAAGGTGGGAACGAGGCCATGCAACGCCACCTTGGGGGTATGGCGGGCATGCACGAGTTGCAGGAATTCGGCTGCCAGTTCCAGTTCGGCAAGGCCGCCCGTACGGCGTCGTATCTCCCAGGTATCGCCGGCCTCATGCCGTTGCGCCAGGCTCTCGCGGACCGCGGCGATGTCGGCGGCGATGGCGCCGGCGTCGTGCAAGCGTGTCAGCACCGAATGCCGGAAAGACTCGAAGCGGTCGCGGAGGTCGCCTTCAGCCTCAATGACGCGGGCGTGGACCAGCATGCGCAGATCGGCGGAATCCGCGATTTCGTCGAAGTGCTGACGGGCTGCCGCGAGAGTAGGGGCAAATGTTTCGCGGCCCCCGCTTTCCAGGGCACAGGGGGGCACAGGCTTGAGCAGGATGCCTTCGGCGGAGAATTCACGAATCAGCCGCGCGAAGAATTGCACGAACTGTGCGTGCCAGGCAGTCGGATTGAGTGTTGCCGTGCTCGATGCCCGGTCTTCACGGTCGCAGATGAACAGCAGCTCCAGGGGGCCGCCGGTCACGAACTCGCGCCGGCCCGCGGGGCCCAGCGCCACCAGCGCTATGCGGCTGCCGGGAATTTCGCCGTGCTGCGAAGAGAATTCGGCCCTGGCCGCCGGCAAAAGCGACGCAAGGCAGGTTTCCAGGATGTCGGTCAGGGGTCCGGCGGCTTCCACGGGCGCCATCGTCCCGCCGGCGATGTGGGCGCCGAGCTGGAAGGTGCGCTCTTCCGCCCAGGTTCGGGCCTCGTTGACGGCATCGCTGACGTTCGGCGCCCTGGCGGCGACGTCGCCGAGCTGCGCGCGCATTTCCCCGATGTCGAACTCGCGCTGGTAGTAGACGCGCACCAGGCCCTGGCGTGCGATCTTCTCCATCTCCGGGTCCAGGTCGAGGTCTTCCGGCAACTGGAGGTCGGTAAATTCCTGCTTTCTCAGACTTTCCTGCACGTAGGGATAGCGCGCCATCCATTGGGAAAGCCGCGGCGACGCGCCGATCACGCCGGCCACAACCCGGTCCGTAACGCGCCGGGTGCCGCCGGAAATGTCCAGCAGGACCAGCCACAGGGCCGGGACGAACAACAGCGCGGCGACCGAGGAAAACACCACGCCGAAGGCCAGCGAGGCAGCCATCGGCACGAGCGGCTGAGCCGGAACGCTGTTGCTCAGCATCAGGGGCGCGACGCCGGCAAAAGTGGTAACCGTGGTGATCAGAATCGGACGGAACCGGGAAACGGCGGCATTCAGCAGGGCGTCCTCCATGCCGTCGCCCGCGGCCCGGAAGCGGTTGACGCCGTGAATCAGGACCAGCGTGGAATTCACGACCACGCCGGAGGCGGCCACGATCCCGAAAACCGAGGCCATCGAAAGACCGACGACGGGCCCGAACAGTTTCAGAATCACGTGTCCCCATACCGCCCCCACGAAGGCGAAGGGCAGCACCGCCATGATGATCAGCGGCTGCGAATAGGAACGCAGGGGCAGGGCCAGCAGCGCGAATATCGCGAACAGGGCCATGAGAAACAGCGGTCCGACCGTGGCGACCGTTTCCTGCTGCTCGCGGGCGCTTTCGACGGTGAAGGAAATGCCGTCGTAGCGGCGCAGCACCTGGCTCAGGAACCCGGCGTTCAGTTCGGCCATGACGGCTTCCGCGGAAGCGATCCGGGGATCCACTTCAGCCGAAACGTCGACGCTGCGCGACCCGTTGGTACGCTGGATCTCCGCCAGGCCTCGCCCGCCGCTCACTTCGGCCACTGTTGCGAACGGCACTTCCCCGCCCGCCGGCGTCCGGATCCTGAGCGAGTAAAGCGAATCGAGCGAGCGCCTTTGCTCATCGGGGTAACGCACCATCAGGCGGACGTCGTCCCGGCCACGCTGTATTCGCTGGGCCTCTTCGCCGTAGAAAGCCTGCCGCACCTGGCGGCCCAGGTCGGCCAGGGTTATCCCCAGGGCTTCTCCGGCCGCAGTGATGGAGAGCTCCAGTTCCGCCTTGCCGTCGCGCAGGGAATCGGCGATGCCGTACACGCCCGGGTACTGAAGAAGTTCGCCGCGAAACTCGTCGGCGATGCGTCTCAGGTCGCCGATGTTCTCGCCCGCGAACCGGATCCATATTTCCGGATCCCGTTCGATCCTCTCCGTAATGAAGTTGAGTTGGTCCGAGGCGGCAAAGGAACCCGCGGCTTCGCGCCACATCCTGCCCACTTCCTCGGTCCGGATGTCGCGCTCCTCGCTCGGGTTCAGTTGTATCGTGACTTCACCGAGATGCGCTCCGGACGGGGCCGGAATGGCGCTGCCGGGCTGCGCCGTGGACGGGTGTCCTCCCATGGCTTCGACCACGTGCAGCACGACCGGCTTTCCCTGCTCTTCGGCCAGTTGCTCCCTCAAGTCCCGGGCGGAATCCGCAAGTCGCTTGATGATCCCCTGCGTGGTGGCCTCGCTGGTCCCCAGGGGCATCCGCAAGCGGGCGGTGACCGTGTCTCCCTGTATCGGCGTGAAAAACGTGAACGGCAGGTGCCCACTGAGAACAATGCTGATCGAGACGATCAGGGCCGCCAGCGAAATGGCCAGCGTCAGGACACGGTTCCGGTATGCGGCGCGGGCCAGGTCGCGGAAACGACCCTGGACAAGCGCCTCGAGCGCCGATTCGAACATGACCTGCACGCGCGCGAAACGGGCCCCCAGCCGGCCGAGCCCGCCGGTTATGTGAGCCGCATAGACCAGCGAGACGCCGCCGATGGCGACGCCGATGGCGGTACGCAGATCGGGCGTGATCGCAAACGCGCCGATCACGACGGCCGCCAGAACGGTCATCCCGAACTCGCCCAGCGGCATCCGTGTCCGGCGGTGCCCGAGATGCGCCGGCAGGACCATCTGGCATTCGATCAGGGAAAAGGCAAGGCAGCAGATGACGGTGCCGGAGATGACGCTGAATATCTGCCCGATCCGCCCGACGGAAAACAACAGCGGCGTGAAGGCCGCTACGGTGGTCAGAACGCCGAACGTGACCGGAACCATGACCTGCTGCGTTCCCTGAATCGCTCCGGCAAGCTGACCGGCTCCCCGCCGGTGCGCGACATAGGTGCTCTCTCCCACCACAACGGCATCGTCCACCAGCATGCCGAGAGCGAGGATGAAGCCGATCACCGAGATGGAGTCGATCGAAAAGCCGAGCGAATACATGAGGAAAAGGGCGCCGAGGAAGGCGATGGGAATGCCTGCCGCCACCCAAAGCGCGAGGTGGGGGCGCAAGAACAGGGCCAGCAGGAGCAATACCAGCAGAAGGCCCTGGACGCCGCTGTCCACCAGGGCCCCCAGGCGGCCGGTCACGAGTTTGGATTCGTCCTTCCATACCTGCACCTGCACCCCTTCGGGATACCGGGTAGGGGACCGGGCGACAAAGTCCTTGACGGTCTCGGTGATCAGGCGAATGTCCTGCTCACCCATTCTGCTGACCTGCACCAGTGCGGCCGGCCTGTCGTTGAACGTGAGGCTCTGGCTGGTGTCTGCGAAGCCGTCCACGACCCGGGCGACGTCCTTCACGAGGACCCGGGTACCGTCGTTACGGGTGGTCACCAGCAGGTTCTCTATTTCACGGCCCCAATAGGCCTGGCCGCTGGTACGCAGCAGCACTTCGCCTTCGCGAGTCTTCACGGTGCCGCCCGGCAGGTCCAGCGAACGCTGGCGCAGCGCGTTGGCCACGTCGTCGAAGGTCAGGTTGTTGCGCGACAGCGACAACTCGGAGACTTCGACGGAAATTTCGTACGGCCGCGCATTGGTGACTTCGGCATGCGTGACGCCGTCAAGTCTCAGGATGTCGTCGCGCACGCGGCGCGCCATTTCCTTGAGCGCGCGTTCGTCGGCGGGGCCGGTAACGGCAATCTCCATGACCACGCTCGAAGGCGTGACGAGTTGAATGATCGGCTTTTCCGCTTCCTGCGGAAACGTGTCGATGGCGTTGATCTGCGCATCGACATCGTCCAGCACCAGGAACCGGTCGGCGTCGTGGAAGAGTTCCACCACGACATTGCATCGGCCCTCCGTCGCGGTCGAACGCACTTCCTTGATGCCGTTGATGCCCTCGATCCGCTCCTCGATCCGGGTGCAGATCCCGGACTCCACCTCCTCGGGTGCGGCGCCCAGGTACGGAACGGTGACGGTAATGACCGGCAGGTCGAAGTCGGGATAGAGTTTGACCGGAATCTGACCGAGCGACGCAAGGCCGGCCAGAACGGCAAATCCCATCAGGAGGTTGGCCGCCACCCGGTTGGTGGCGAACCAGGCGATCATCGCCTTCATCCGGGCGCGGCGGGAGCGGGCGGGGCGGGCGCCGGGCGAACGCTCTGGCCTTCGACGGCGTCATCCAGGCCGGTTACGCAAATCTGTTCCCCGTCCGCTACATCGACCCGAAGGTAGGCGGTCTCGGCGGTCAGGCGCACGACTTCCGCATCGCGGAACGAAAGCCGATTGCCGGTGTCAACGACGTAGATTCGGTTGCCGGTCTGCAGCGCCGAAGTTGGCACCACTACGACGTCTTCGATCGTGTTGCCGATGATGTCCGCCTCGACGAACAGCCCGACCGTCAGCGGCGGCGACCCGTCTGCGGGTTCATACGGTTCCGCCACCTGCGCGATCACGTTGACGACGCGGCTCAAGGGGTCCAGTTCGCCTTCGGTCCGGACCACGTCGGCCTCCCAGGCATGCGTGCCACCGGCAAATTCCGCGCGCAGTATCGCCTTGGTCTTTACCGCGGAAGGCGAGTCGGTACGCGCGAGGGAGAAGGGCAGAAAGGCAAGGTCCTGGTCCTTGATCGGCAGGCGCACCTCGGCGTAATCGATGGAGTAGAGGGTAGCGATGGACTCGCCGCGCGATACGAACTGCCCGGTGTCCACACGCTCGGACCGCACCCGTCCGTCATACGGCGCGGTCACGCGGGTCCGTTCCAGGTCGCGTTCAGCCTGCGCCAGTGCGGCCGAAGCCTGGCGCTGGCCCGCGCGGGACACGTTGAGCTGGTTCAGCGCCTGGTCGAGATCGGCCTGGCTGACCGCCCGGGTGGCTGCCAGTTCTTCCGCCCGGCCGAACGTGAGTTCGGCGTTGGCGAGTTCGCTCTCGGCGGACGCAAGGGCGGCCCGTGCCTGCTCCAGGGCGGCTTCGTAGTCGATCCGCTCGATTTCCAGCAGCATGTCGCCCCTAGAGAAAAAGCCGCCGGAAACCATGGAGGGAGAAACGGCGACAATCCGACCTGCCACTTCGGCGACCAGGTTACTCTCGGTCTTGGGTACGACGGTTCCGTGCGCTTTGACGCTCAACTGCGCGGGTCTTTTCAGCGCCGGGATGGTCAGAACCGAGGGAGCGTCCGGTGGCCGCGCCTGGCGGTCCGGCCTGGGACCCGTGGCAACGATGACGATTGCCAGCAGGAAGCCTCCCGCCACGATCAGTACGGGACCGAAATAGCGCTTCAATAGGGCCAGGAAGTTCATCCGGCTGCTCCCGCTGCAATTCTTGGCGCATCCACGCGCACGGTAACGATGTCCGTGTCGTGGTATTGCTGGTGATGGACGGACGAGGCCAGGCCGCGCAGCAAGCGCAGCGAGACTTCATGCTCCGGCGCCTGGCTGGAGCTCTGTTCCACCAGCAGGGCCATCCGGTCCTCCACATTGCCTTCGCCGGGCGCCGCGATGAGTTCCAGTACCGCGCCGTCGCCTTCCTTGTGCGCTACCAGCAACAGACGCCGTTTTGACCGGCTATCGTCATCCTGGTGGTCGAGCAGGGTCAGGAGAGTTTCCTCGCTGGCGGCCTGAAGCCGGCCGGCCATCGCGTCCGACCAGCCGCTGCGCTTTGCGAACGACTCCAGGAATTCCTGGATCCGGGGCAGGGCGGACACCGCGAACTCCGCCTCAAGCCGTCGGCGGCGCGGCGCCGTGAGTTCGAGGAACAGGGTCATGAGCACCGCCGTGAGTCCGCCGGCCGTCATGCCGTTTTCCATCATCCCGCCGGCAAACTCCGAGAAGAACTCCGGGAATATGACGCCGGCCTGGAAGCCGGTGCCGATCCAGAAGGACACGCCGCAGATCATGCCATTGCGGGCGTTCATGCCGTCCTGGATCACGAGCTTGATCCCGACCATGAAGAGCATCGCCATGAGCACGATGACGTAGGCCGCCACCACCGGTCCGGGTATGGCCAGGATCATGGCAAGCGCCTTGGGCAGGAATGCGACCGCCAGGAAAATCGCTCCCACGGCGATTCCCACCCTGCGCGCCCCTACGCCGGTCAGTTCGGTCACCGAAACGCTGGTCGAGTAGGTGGTGTTGGGGACCGTGCCGGCGAGTCCCGACAGCAGGTTGCCGACGCCGTCCGCCGCCACGGCGCCCTGGACCGCCCGGAAATCCGGCGCGCGCGGTTTGCGCCACGACACGCGCTGAATCGCGAGCCCGTCGCCGATGGTCTCGATGGCGCCCACCAGAGTGGCGAAGATGAAGGCCGGCAGCAGGCTCCAGAAGACCGGGCCGAATTCGAGATCGAGTCCCGGCCAGTTCCCTGATGGAAGCCCGATCCAGCCGGCTTCCGCAACCAGTTGCGTGTTGTAGAGGCCGTAGAAGCCCGCGAGGACCGATCCCGCCACGACGCCGATCAACGGCGCCCACAAGCGCAGCACGGCGTTTCCCCTGAGGGCTATGGCCACGATGATCACGAGGGTCACGACAACGGTGAGCGGGGTGGAGAAGGACGGCGCGCCCTCGGGGATTTCCTTCATCATGTCGAAGGCGACCGGCATCACGGTCACCGCGATCAGCATGATCACGGTGCCCGATACGGTCGGGGTCAGCACCCGGCGGAGCAACGAAAGCCGCCCGGAAAGCAGGAATTGGAACAGGGAGGCGATGATGACCAGCGTGCCCAGCATGGCCGGTCCGCCCTTGGATATGGCGGCGATGCAGACCGCGATGAAGGTCGCCGAAGTGCCCATGACCAGCACGTAGCCCGATCCGAAGCGCCCGACCCGGACGGCCTGCAGGATGGTCGTGACGCCGCTGATGGCAACCGCGGCGAAGACCGCCCAGGAGAGGTAGGACTCGGCGCCGCCGGCGGCCCGGATGACGATCGCCGGGGTCAGGACGATGCCGGCAATACAGAGTACCGCGAACTGCAGGCCCAGCCCGAAGGCGAGCGGCTTCGGCAGCTTGTCGTTCGGCTCGTAGCGGACGTTGGCGACGGAATCGGGCGTATCGGCCATCATGCGGCTCCGGTTGAGTGCGGGGCGCAGCGGGTCCGTCCAGTGTCCATTTGGCGTTGCTCGTGAGGCCCTGCGGTCAGTCGCCGATCAGGCGCTTGACCGTCAGCATGAGCGTCCAACTGCGCGTTCCGCTGAAGGTATTGGTGTTGGTCAGGTCGGGATCCAGTTGGTGCATGGGGTGGTATTCGTAGTCGCCCATGTCCTCGAAGTCGCCGGTGGCCGACCAGGTCAGTTTCAGGCCCACGCGCACCTTGCCTCCCGGGTTGTAATCGGCCCCGGCGTGCAGGCGCCAGACCACGACCGAGTCGTTCAGATCGTTGTTCTGGGCGCTGTTATAGAACGAAAGCGGCGGGTCGTACGTCTCGCCGCCGGCCGAGGTGTCCTGGTAGTCGCTGGCGTAAAACACATTGGCGAACTCCACCGACGCCAGCCCCAGCCCCGCTCCCGCGTAAGGTGTGATCGCGCCCCATGCGCCGGTGAAGTCGTAATACGCATCCAGCGTAACGGAACGCACGCTCAGGTGGTCGATCGTCGCGCGTCCGTTGGCCTCCACCGTTCCGCCGGGCCGCGGCCGGATGGCGGCCCCGTCGTAGTAGGTGATGTCCCTGAACATCTGGTTGGTGTCGTTCCTCTGTTGTGCGAGCGCCAGCTCCAGGCGGGTCCGGCCGAAAAAGCGTCCGGCGGACAGCTCAAAGGCGCCGCCGCCGTCCAGGCCGACGTCGTAGCGCCAGCGGTATCCGGGAGCCAGGGGAACGGGATCCTGATCGAAGCAGGCGGCGTCGGGATAACAGAAGCTCTCCCGGTTCCAGCCCTCCTGGTCCAGCGTAGAGCCCCGGTTGGCTCCCAGGCCGACCCCGATATACCAACCGGCGTCCGCGCCGTCCCGGCCGGAGTCCTGCGCAGCCGCCGGGCAGGCAAGCGCGACCAGCGCCGCGATGCCCGCGACCGGAGCAAGGAACAACCTGCGACGCCCTGAAATCACTTCTCCAACCCCCGCCTGAACCCGACCGCGAAGTATGCTATCAAACTTGTGTGCCGCGCATACCCGGCTCAGGAGCGGCCCTGGGCCCTGTGCCGGGCAAGGCGCTGTTTCTCGCGCTGCCAGTCGCGTTCCTGGTCCAGCCGGCGCTTGTCGTACTGCTTGCGCCCCCTTCCCAGGCCGATGCGCAGCTTTACCTTCGATCCGCTCCAGTACAAGGCCAGCGGAATCAGGGTGAGCCCGCGCTGCTGGACCTTTCCGGCCAGCCGGTCGATCTGGTTGCGGTGCAGGAGCAGCTTGCGGCTGCGGTCGGGCACCGGGGGCGGGTGGGCGCTGGCGTTCGGCAGCGGCGCGAAGTTGGCGCCGGTCAGCCAGGCTTCGCGATCGCGAATGGCCACGAATGCTTCCGCAAGGCTGGCGCGGTGGGCGCGCAGGGCCTTTACCTCCCAGCCCAGCAGCGCAAGCCCGGCGTCGAGTTCCTCGAGGATCTCGAAATTTCGGTAGGCGCGGCGATTTGCCGCGATTCGTCCCGGTTGTGGTTTGCGCGCCATGTCAAGCTCATATTGTCGCATCAGCGCGCAGGCGGCATCATAAAACGAATGCGCGAAATCTCGAGAGAGGCCCTGACGCCGGGTTCGCCCGAGGCTGTTTTCGATCTCGTGGCCGCGGTCGAGGACTACCCGCGTTTTCTTCGTGGCTGCGCCGGCGCCGAGATTCACCGTCAGGACGAGCACGAGGCACTGGCCAGTCTGGACCTCAAGGGCGGTGTGTTCAAGCAGCGACTGACCACACTGAACCGGATGGAACGGCCCCGCCGGCTGGTCATGAACCTGAGCGAGGGGCCTTTTCGTCATTTGCGCGGGGAGTGGAGCTTCGAACCGGCCGGCTCGGGCTGCAGGGTTTCGCTGCGTATCGAGTTCGAGTTCTCCAGCAGGGCCCAGGACCTGTTGCTGCGGCCGAGTTTCGAGGCCTTGTGCGATCGCCTGGTCCAGGACTTTCTCAGGCGGGCCAGGGAGATCGCCTCCCGTCATGGCTGACGAAATCGCCATTGAAGTGAGTTACGCCCTGCCGGGCGCACAGCGTGTCATGCCGCTGCGCGTACCCGCCGGCTCAACGGCGCGGCGCGCGGTCCTGCTGTCCTGCATCGATGCGCTTTTCCCGGAGATCGACGCCGCGAGCTGTCCGCTCGGCGTGTTCGGCACGGCAATCGGCGACGATTACCGGCTCAAGGACGGCGACCGGCTGGAAATCTACCGGCCGCTGGAAAACGATCCGATGGAAGCGCGGCGCCAGGGTACTAGCCGGCGGGTACGGGCGTGATTTCTATCGAGCTTACGCCTTCGTCCGAGAATTCGATCCTGACAATGCGTCGCTCGCCTTCGAGGGTTCCGGGCGTAAACACGTAGTCCCAGCGATCGGCGTGAAACGGGTCGCGCACCGTCGGGGTGCCCAGCAGATAGGCGACCTGCTCGCGGGTCATTCCCACTTCCACCTTGTCGACATCGCCGGGATCGGTGATCCATCCCTGGTAGATGTTGACCTTGTAGACGCAGCCCGCCAGCAGCGCGCCGGCTGCGGCGATCACCACCAGACGGCGCCAGTTACTGCGGGGACTGCAAGGACTCATGGCGGAGCCGGAGTATATCAGCGGGGCTCCGCGGTAGCCCGTTCTTGCCCCCTGCCTTCGGGGGCTTGTGAGCCAGGGATGGCGGAACCGAGCTCCATGGATGGATTCATGCGTCCCCCGGAGGCAGGGGGCAAGAACGGGCGGGATCGAAGCGCTGCGGCTGTTCGGGTCAGGGCCGTTTTCGCACGTACAGGACCAGGCTGTGGTCGATCAGTTCATATCCCGCCGACCGCACGACTTCCTCCTGCAACCGCTCGATGTCCTCGTTGACGAATTCCATGACCTCGCCGGTATCGACGCAGATCATGTGGTCGTGGTGATCGCCCGAGTCGAGCTCGAACACCGAATGGCCGCTTTCGAAGTTGTGACGCGTGACCAGGCCCGCCTGTTCGAACTGCGTCAATACCCGGTAGATCGTCGCCAGCGGAATCTCGTTGTCGTCCGCCGCCAGCTTGAGATGGATGTCGTCGGCGCTCATGTGGCGCTCGCTGCTTTGCGCCAGCATACGAAAGATGCTGAGCCTGGGCTGGGTGACCTTCAGGCCTACTGCCTGAAGGTTTTTGCGCGGAACGCTCCTGCTCACTTGCCCGCCGCTCCCGCATGCGAACCGGCGCCCGGCGCTTGCCGGACGCGCCCGCGCGCCAGCATCTCCTCGGCATGGGCCAGGGTCCGGGGGGTAATCTCCACACCCCCAAGCATACGCGCAACTTCCCGTATCCGCTCGCTTTCGGCCAGTTGCGCGGACACCGTTCGCGTGCCGCCGTCGCGCACGATCTTGCTCACCCGGATTTGCCGGCCGGCCTGGCTGGCGACCTGCGGGAGATGGGTCACGCAGAGCACCTGGCCTCGCTCGCCGAGTTCCGCCAGGCCGGCGCCGACCACTTCGGCCACCCGGCCGCCGATTCCGGAGTCCACTTCATCGAAAACCATGGTCGGCGGCTGCCGGGCGCCGACCGCCGCCAGCTGGATGGCGAGTCCGATTCGGGCCAGTTCGCCGCCCGAGGCGCAACGCGCCAGCGGACGCGCGGCCTGGCCGGGATTGAGCGCCACCAGAAATTCCACCCGGTCGCGTCCTCTGCGCCCCGGAGCGTCGGTCTCGCCAAAGCGCACGGAAAGCGATCCGCCTTCCATTGCCAGGCCTTGCATGCGGTCGGATACCGCGCGGGCAAACTCCCTTGCCGCCCGCCTGCGGGATTCGGACAGGACGGCGGCGCCGTCCTCCGTTTTCCGTCGCAATGTGTCGCGACGCTCGCGCGCCCGCGAAAGCTGCTCGTCCAGCGATTCCAGGCCTTCTTTCTCGGCTTTAAGTTCCGCGGCCAACCCGGGAAGTTCCTCCTGGCTGCGGCCGTGCTTGCGCGCTACGGCCAGGAGCGCCTGCCGCCGTTGCTGGACTTCGTCAAGATTCCCGTCCTCTTCTTCCAGGTCCATGCCGACATCCTGAATCGAGGCCACCGCTTCGTCGACCAGTACTTCCGATTCGCCGATCAGGCGGGCCGCCTCCCTGAGGCCGGGCTCGAATTCGCCGGCGCTCTCGAGCGCCTGGCGAGCGGAAGCCAGCGCGCCGCCGGCGGAGTGCTCGCTCTCGCGAAGCGCATCGAGGGCGCTGCCCGCCGTTTCGAGCAGGCGCGCCCGGTTGGCGAGGCGCAGGCGAATGCGGTCCAGTTCTTCCAATTCGCCCGCCTGGGGGTTCAGGGCCTTGAGCTCGCCGATCCAGCTGTTCAGCAGGTCCTGGCGCGCCGCGCGCTCGCCGGCGCGCTGATTCAGGGAGTCGCATTCACGTTCCGCCTCGCGCAGTTCCTCGTAGCGCGCCGAAAAGTCTTCCACGGATTTCGACAGCCCGCCGAACTCGTCGAGGATGCGCAGTTGCGCGCCGGTATGAAGCAATGCCTGGTGCGCCTTCTGCCCGGAGATGTCCACGATGCAGGCGCCCAGCTCGCGCAAGCGGCGGGCGGGAACCGGCACGCCATTCAGCGAGCCGCGCGAGCGCCCGTCGGCGCGGATGATCCGCCGCATGATGCACTCGTCAGCCAGGTCGTAGTCGCCGGCCCATGGAGGCAGCGGCGTTGACTCCGGTATTTCGAAACAGGCGGTAACGTCCGCCTGCGTTTCGGCGGTACGCACCTGGTTCGAGTCGGCGCGCTCGCCGGTGGCCAGCGACAGCGCCTCCACCAGGATGGACTTGCCCGCGCCGGTCTCCCCGGTCAGCGCGGTGAATCCCGGCTCCATGTCCAGTTCGGCGGAATCGACCACAGCCAGGTTGCGGATGGCCAGGTGGGTCAGCACGGATCTAGCCGGCGTCTTGCGTCGCGGGCCCCTTGGCCCAGTTGAGCTTCTCGCGAAGCACAGAGAAATAGTTGTAATCGGACGGATGGATCAGCTTGAGCCGGCGCGAGGAACGGGACACGTGCAGTGTCTGGCCGTACTCCAGGACGCCCAGATCGACGCCGTCGCAACTCACGGCCGCGGTGATGTCGGTGTCCGCCGGTATCGCCAGCGCGAGCTTTGCGGCGCCCGGAATCACCAGCGGCCGGTCGTCCAGTTTGTGCGGACAGATCGGCACCAGGACTGCCGCGTCGAGGCGCGGGTCCACGATGGGCCCCCCGCAACTCATCGCGTAGGCGGTCGAGCCGGTGGGCGTGGCGGCGATGAATCCGTCGCCGCGGTGCGTGGCGATATGCCGCCCGTCCACCGTGGTCGAAAGCTCCAGGATGCGCGCGCCGCCGCTGCGGTGCGCCACCACGTCGTTCACCGCCGTGGCGCGCAGGATCTTGCCCTTCCTGCGGGTCAGCCGGGCGCTCAGCAGCATGCGCCGTTCCGAAAAATACTGCCCGGCCAGCAGCGCCGACAGTTCCGATTCGAATCGTTCCTGGCCCAGGTCGGCCAGAAACCCGAGCCGGCCCAGGTTGACGCCCAAAAGGGGCGTGTTCCGCTGCACGGCGACCTGCGCCGCGCGCAGCATGGCGCCGTCCCCTCCCATCGCGATGATCAGTTGGGCTTCCTGCGCCGCCGCCGGGTTCTCCTGCCCGTGCGAGAGCGTAGCCGAGCATCCGAGTTCGGTCAGATGGGCCGCCAGTTCGCCGGCCGCCCGCGCGATCGCGCCGTGCCCGTCGCGGGCAAGAATCGCCACCCTTTGGAACTGGATATTCGGCATTTGCGGGACCTTTCTTCGGCGGCAGTCCAACAGGCGGCTGCGGCTTGAAAAAGAGGAATAATGCACCATAGTACTCCGGCATGGAATACATGGGAGCAGGCCCGCCCCGCTCCCGGCAGCAAAGGGGAAACCGTTGATGAGTGAGCGGAAGCAATCCGAAGAGCCGCAAGCGGCAGAAGCGCCGGATGCGGCGGACAGCGCCGAATCCGCCGAACCGGAGGACCCCGCGAAGCAGATCGAGGGCCTCAAGGCCGCGCTCAATGAACAGCATGAGGCGCACTTGCGGGCGGTGGCCGAGGCCGAGAATGTTCGCCGGCGCGCGCAAAGGGAAATCAGCAGTGCATACGGGCGCGGACAACGGCAGATCGCGCGCGAACTCCTGGCGTCCATCGACAGCCTGGAGCTGGGCCTGAGTTCCGCCGACGGCGCCACGGCCGACCGTCTCCTGGAAGGTCAGCAGGCCACGCTCCGCCAGCTCCTCAAGGCGCTGGAGCAGTTCGGCGTCGAGGCGGTGGACCCGGAGGGCGAGCCCTTCGACCCCGAACGCCACGAGGCGGTGAGCATGCAGCCGTCCGATTCGGTGGCTGCCGACAGCGTGATCGCCGTTATGCAGAAGGGCTATCTCATGCAGGGCCTCCTGCTGCGCGCCGCCCGAGTCGTAGTCTGTTCCGGCCCCCCCGAGGCTGCGCAGGATCCTGAGGACGGCTGAAGCGAGGTGATGCACCCTTCCTTCTGGAGCCACTTCGCGACGCTCCTGCCAGGAAGGGTGCATCGCCTCGCTCCAGCCGCCTGCGCCCGCCGCCGTTGAATTGCGGGTCGTGAATCCTCATATCGGGTAGAGGTAACAAATATGTTGAAGTTCATGGAGAAACACGCATGAGCAAAATCATCGGAATCGATCTGGGGACCACCAATTCCTGCGTGGCCGTCATGGACGGAAAGCAGGGCAAGGTCATCGAGAATTCCGAAGGCGACCGCACCACGCCTTCGATCGTCGCCTTCGCCAAGGACGACCAGGTCCTTGTGGGCCAGTCCGCCAAGCGCCAGGCCATCACCAATCCCACCAACACGCTCTACGCGATCAAGCGTCTGATCGGGCGCAGGTTCAAGGACAGCGTCGTGCAGCGCGATGCCGAGATGGTGCCGTACAAGCTGGTGGAATCGGATAACGGAGACGCCTGGGTGGAGGTCAAGGGGCGCAAGATCGCGCCGCCGGAGATTTCCGCGCGCGTGCTGCAGAAGATGAAAAAGACCGCCGAGGACTACCTGGGCGAGGACGTGACCGAAGCCGTGATTACGGTTCCGGCCTACTTCAACGACTCCCAGCGACAGGCGACGAAGGACGCCGGCAAGATCGCCGGGCTCGAGGTCAAGCGCATCATCAACGAGCCCACCGCGGCCGCTTTGGCGTACGGCATGGGCCAGCAGCGCGGCGACCGCAAGATCGCCGTCTACGACCTGGGCGGCGGCACCTTCGATATCTCAATCATCGAGATTGCCGAGATCGACGGCGAGACGCAGTTCGAAGTGCTGGCCACCAACGGCGACACCTTCCTGGGCGGAGAGGATTTCGACAACCGGCTGATCGACTACCTCGCCGGCGAGTTCGAGAAGGAGCAGGGCGTGGACATCCGCAAGGACCCGCTGGCCATGCAGCGCCTCAAGGAGGCCGCGGAGAAGGCCAAGATCGAGCTGTCCACGCAGCAGCAGACGGAGATCAACCTGCCGTTCATCACCGCCGACGCGGACGGTCCCAAGCACATGAACATCCGGGTCACCCGCGCCAAGCTCGAGGCCCTGGTGGAGGACCTCATCAACCGCACGATCGGGCCCTGCCGCACGGCGCTGTCCGATGCCGGCCTTTCCGTGGGCGACATCAACGACGTGATCCTGGTGGGCGGCCAGATTCGCATGCCCAAGGTTCAGGAAGCCGTGCGCGACTTCTTCGGCCGGGATCCGCGCAAGGACGTGAATCCCGACGAGGCCGTGGCGCTGGGCGCCGCCATCCAGGCCGGTGTCCTTTCCGGGAGCGTCAAGGACGTTTTGCTGCTCGACGTGACCCCGCTGTCGCTGGGCATCGAGACCCTGGGGCAGGTCATGACCCGGCTGATCGACAAGAACACGACGATTCCGACCCGCGCCAACCAGGTGTTCTCGACCGCCGACGACGGGCAGTCCGCGGTGACGATCCACGTACTGCAGGGCGAGCGGCAGCGGGCCGCGGACAACAAGTCGCTGGGACGCTTCGACCTCACCGACATTCCGCCGGCGCCGCGCGGCGTGCCGCAGATCGAGGTGACCTTCGATATCGACGCCAACGGCATCCTGAACGTGTCGGCCAGGGACAAGGCCACCGGTCGCGAGCAGAAGATCGTGATCAAGGCCTCCAGCGGGCTGTCCGACAAGGAGATCGACCAGATGGTCCAGGAAGCCGAGATGCATGCCGAGGAGGACCGCAAGTTCCGCGAACTGGTGGACGTGCGCAATCAGGCCGACGGGCTGGTTCACTCCAGCGAGAAGGCGCTGTCCGACCTGGGTGAAAAGGTGCAGCCGGACGAGCGGGCGGCCATCGAATCGGCCGTGGCCGACCTGAAGACGGCGCTGCAGGGCGACGACAAGTCGGTCATCGAAGCCAAGAGCCGGGCGCTGTCCGAGGCGGCCGCCGGCCTTGCCCAGCGCGTCTACCAGGAGCAGGCGCAGGCCGAGCAGGGCGCCGCAGGCGCGGAACCGGAAATGGACTCCGGCGGCGATGACGCCGACGTCACCGACGCGGAGTTCGAGGACGTTACGCCGGACGACCAGAAGAAGTCGGCCTGATCGTTACACCCCCCGTAGCCGTCTCTTTGCCTCCTCCGTCCGGGAGTATTGGAGGCAGGGATGCCGGAGCAAGCTACAGGGATGTATTCATGCGTCTCCCGGACGGAGGAGGCAAAGAGACGGCGGACTCGAAGGGAGTAACCTGAATGGCTGAGCGGGACTACTACGAGGTTCTCGGCGTGGACCGCAACGCGTCGGAAGCGGATGTCAAGAAGGCATTCCGGCGCCTGGCCATGCGCTATCACCCGGACCGCAATCCCGACCAGGGCGAGGAAGCCGCCAATCGCTTCAAGGAGGCCAAGCGCGCCTACGAGGTCCTGAGCGACGAGCAGAAGCGCGCCGCATACGATCAGTTCGGCCATGCCGGCGTCGAAGCGGGCGCCGGCTCCGGCGCGGGAGCAGACCCTTTCAACACGATCTTCGGCGACATCTTCGGCGAAGTGTTCGGCGGCCGGCGCGGCGGCGGGCGCCAGTCCCGCCGTGGAGCCAACCTGCGCTACCGGCTTGACCTGGAATTTACCCAGGCCATATTCGGCGCCGATATGCGGATCACCATTCCGCGCACGGTGGCCTGTTCCACCTGTTCCGGCTCCGGAGCCCGGCCCGGGACGGGATTGAGCACCTGCGGGCGCTGCGGAGGCACGGGGCAAACCCAGGTGCGGCAGGGAATCTTCTCCATCCGGCAGACCTGCGGGGCATGCGGCGGCGAGGGGCGCGTCGTGTCCGATCCCTGCGGGGACTGCTCCGGCAACGGCGCGGTCCGCAAGAGCGAGGAGATTTCGCTCAAGATTCCGCCGGGCGTGGACACGGGCGACCGTTCCCGCGTGCGCGGCAAGGGCAATGCCGGGAAACGCGGAGGCCCGGCTGGCGACTTGCTGGTGGAAATGAATGTCCGGCCGCATGCCTTCTTTGAGCGCGACGGGGCCAATCTGCACTGCCGCTTTCCAGTAAGCTTTACCACCGCTGCCCTGGGTGGAGAGGTGGAAGTGCCGACGCTCACCGGAAACGTGAAACTGAAGATCCCCGCAGGCACCCAGTCCGGGCGCACTTTCCGCCTGCGCAATCGCGGCGTCAAGCCGGCCCGCGGTGGGCGCAAGGGCGATCTCTTCTGCCATATCGAAGTGGAAACGCCCGTGGAACTGAACGGCGCGCAGAAGCGGCTGCTCAAGCAGTTTGCCCAGGAGCTCGAGCGCCAGGGCGACCGCCAGCAGCCCCGCCGGGCGCGCTGGCTCGAGTGGGCGCGGGGCAAGGGAAACGAGCGGCGCGCATCATGAAGATCAGCCTGCTGGGAGCCAGCGGCCGCATGGGCCGCGAACTGATGACGCGGGTCGCCGCTGCCGGCGACCTGGAGCTTGCCGGCGCCCTGGCGGCGCCCGACGATGCCTGGATCGGTCAGGACGCCGGGCTGGCCGCAAACCTGCCCGCCGCCGGCGTCAAGGTCACGGCTTCGCCAGCCGAAAGCGTTGCCGGCACCGATGTGGCCGTCGATTTTTCCACCGCCTCCGTGACCGCGGAGATCGCGTCAGCCTGCGCCGATGCCGGCTGCGCGCTGGTGGAGGGCGTGACCGGAATCGGCGAGGCGGGCCAGGCGGCCCTCGAACAGGCGGCCGGGCGCATCGCCGTCCTGCAGGCCAGCAACATGAGCCTGGGCGTGTGCGTGCTGAATGAGCTGCTAAAGGTGGCGGCCGGGCAGCTCGGTGAGGACTACGACCTCGAAATCGTCGAGACCCACCATCGCGGCAAGGCCGACGCTCCGTCGGGGACTGCGCTGCAACTCGGCAGGACGGCCGCCGCGGCGCGCGGACGGGAGTTCTCCGACGTTGCCGTATTCCAGCGCCACGGGCAGACCGGTGAGCGGGAGAAGGGCTCCATAGGTTTCAGCGCGGTGCGCGGAGGGGGTTATTCCGGCAATCATTCCGTATTGCTGGCCGGCAACGAGGAAGTGCTGGAATTGCGGCACCAGAGCCTGACCCGCGGCGTGTTCGCCGCCGGGGCGCTGCGCGCCGCGCGCTGGCTTGCCGGGCGCCCGCCGGGTCTGTACGATTTGTCTTCCGTAATGGCGGCTTCCGCGACCCAGTGAATCCTGCGGTGCTAGCCCTCGCGGGCGGGGCCGTGTTCCGTGGCTGGTCGATCGGCGCCGATGGAAAGACCATCGGCGAGGTGGTGTTCAACACCGCCATGACAGGCTACCAGGAAATCCTTACCGACCCGTCCTATTGCCGGCAGATCGTTACCCTGACCGTGCCCCATGTGGGAAACACCGGCGCAAACCGGGAAGACTACGAATCCGACCGGGTTTATGCGGCGGGCCTGATCATCCGCGACCTGCCGGTAGTCGAAAGCAACTGGCGCAAGGACACGCCGTTTACTGATTTCCTGCGCGACGAGGATACGGTTGCGATCGCCGGGATCGATACCCGGCGGCTGACGCGCATCCTGAGGGAAGAGGGTGCGCAGCAGGGCTGCATCCTGACCGGCACGGACCGTTCCGACGAGGCGCTGGCCAGGGCCCGCGCCGCGCCGGGCATGGTCGGCATGGACCTGGCTCGTGTCGTGAGCGTCGACTCGTCCTATGAATGGCCGGTGGACGCCGGAGATCCGGAAATCGCCTGGACCGGCGGCGGGCAAGGTCGGAAGTTCGACCGGATCGTGGCCTACGACTACGGCGTCAAGCGGAACATTCTCCGCTCCCTGGCCCGCGTCGCCCGGCGCGTGACTGTGCTGCCCGCCGAGGCGCCGGCAAGCGAGGCGCTTTCGCTCAAGCCGGACGGCATTTTCCTGTCAAACGGTCCCGGCGACCCCGAGCCCTGCACCTATGCGATCGAGGCGGTAAAGGAGATTCTGGACACGGGCACGCCCGTCCTGGGCATCTGCCTGGGGCACCAGATCCTGGGTCTCGCCTGCGGCGCGCGCACAATGAAGATGAAATTTGGACATCACGGGGCCAATCATCCTATTGTTGACCTTGAAAGCGGGGAGGTGGCCATCAGCAGCCAGAACCACGGCTTTGCGGTGGATGAGGAGAGCTTGCCCGATTGCCTGCAGGCCACCCATCGCTCGCTGTTCGACGGAACCCTGCAAGGCCTCGCGCACCGCTCCCGGCCCGCCATCGGCTTCCAGGGCCACCCGGAGGCCAGCCCGGGCCCGCACGACCTGGGCTACGCTTTCGAACGCTTCGCCGGACTGATCGGAGCCACTTGAACCGATGCCTCGTAGGGACGATCTCGAAAGCGTGCTGATCATCGGCGCGGGCCCGATCGTGATCGGTCAGGCCTGCGAATTCGACTATTCCGGCGTTCAGGCCTGCAAGGCGCTGCGCGAGGAGGGTTATCGCGTGGTGTTGGCCAACTCGAATCCGGCCACCATCATGACCGACCCGGAAACCGCCGACGCAGTCTATATCGAGCCGGTAAACGCACGCTCCCTGGCCGCGGTGATCGAGCGCGAGCGTCCGGATGCCCTGCTTCCCACGATGGGCGGGCAGACCGGCCTGAATACGTCGCTGGAACTGGACCGGGAGGGTGTTCTCGAACAGTTCGGCGTGGAACTGATCGGCGCCCGCGGCGACGTCATCGACAAGGCCGAGGACCGCGAGCGCTTTCGCGACGCCATGCTGTCCATAGGGCTGGAAACGCCCCGCTCCTGGATGGTCCGCAGCGTTCCCGAGGCGCTGGAGGTGATCGGCGAGATCGGTTATCCGGCCATCATCCGTCCCTCCTTTACGCTGGGCGGTGTGGGCGGCGGCATTGCCCGGGACGCGGCCGAGTTCGAAGCGGCGATGGCGCGGGCGCTGGACGCGTCCCCCAGCCACTCGGCGCTGGTCGAGGAGTCGGTGCTGGGCTGGAAGGAGTTCGAGATGGAGGTGGTTCGCGACGGTCGTGACAACTGCATCATCGTCTGCTCGATCGAGAACGTCGATCCGATGGGTATTCACACGGGCGACTCGATTACCGTGGCGCCGGCGCTGACCCTGACCGACAAGGAATACCAGCGCATGCGCGACGCTTCGATCGCGGTGCTGAGGGAGATCGGCGTGGACACGGGCGGCTCCAACGTGCAGTTCGCGATTCATCCCGATGACGGCCGCATGGTGGTGATCGAGATGAATCCCCGGGTCTCTCGCTCGTCGGCGCTGGCTTCCAAGGCCACCGGGTTCCCGATCGCCAAGGTGGCGGCCAAACTGGCCATCGGCTATACGCTGGACGAGCTCAGGAACGAGATTACCGCCGGGCTGACGCCGGCCTCCTTCGAGCCGGCGATCGACTACATCGTGACCAAGGCGCCGCGCTTCGCGTTCGAGAAGTTTCCGCGCGCCGATGCCCGGCTGACCACCCAGATGAAATCGGTCGGCGAGGCGATGTCGCTGGGCAGGACGTTTCAGGAGTCGCTGCAGAAGGCCTTGCGCAGCCTGGAGATCGGCATCGACGGGCTGTGTGAGCGGGTGGACTCTTCGGATCCCGATGCGCAGGCGCTGGTCGGCGAGGAACTGCGCACCGCCGGCGCGGAACGCCTGCTGTACGTGGCCGACGCCCTGCGCCTGGGGATGTCCGAGCGGGAAGTCTTCGAACTGTGCCGTATCGATCCGTGGTTCATCGGCCAGATCGCCGACCTGGTTCGCGAGGAAGAGGCGGTGAAGACCGCCGGACTGGAGGTCCTGAGCGAAGACCGGCTCCTGCAACTGAAGCGCAAGGGCTTTGCCGACAGCCGTCTGGCGCATCTGCTTGGCGTGAGCGAGCAGCAGCTGACGGAGCGGCGGCGGGCGGCGGGGATAGGGCCGGTATTCAAGCGCGTCGATAGCTGCGCGGCGGAGTTTCCCACCTCCACGGCCTACATGTATTCCAGCTACGAGGAGGAATGCGAGGCGGAACCTTCCGACCGCGCCAAGATCATGATCCTGGGCGGCGGGCCCAACCGGATCGGGCAGGGCATCGAGTTCGACTACTGTTGCGTGCACGCGGCGCTGGCGCTGCGCGAAGCCGGTTACGAAACGATCATGGTGAACTGCAACCCCGAGACCGTTTCCACCGACTACGACACCTCCGACAAGCTGTATTTCGAGCCCCTGACGGTCGAGGACGTCATGGAGATCGTTCGGCGAGAGGAGCCCCGGGGCGTCATCGTCCAGTACGGCGGCCAGACGCCGCTTCGGATCACGCGGGATCTGGACCGCGCCGGCGCCCCGATTATCGGAACGCCCCCGGACGCCATCGACCGGGCCGAGGACCGCGAGCGTTTCAAGGACCTGCTCCGGGAACTGGGCCTGAGGCAGCCGGAGAACCGCACCGCCCGCTCGGTCGATGAGGCAGTGAGACTGGCGCGGGAACTCAAGTACCCCTTGATGCTCAGGCCTTCCTACGTTCTGGGCGGGCGCGCGATGGACGTGATGCACGGCGAGGAGGAATTGCGGCGTTACATGGCCGAGGCCGTGTCCGTGTCGAACGAGAGCCCGGTGCTTCTGGACGAGTTTCTGCCGCGGGCGGTGGAATTCGACGTTGACGCGATCTACGACGGCGAACGGGTCCTGATCGGCGGAATCATGGAGCACATCGAACAGGCCGGGGTCCACTCCGGGGACTCCGCCTGCTGCCTGCCGCCCGCAACCGCCGGAGAGGAAGTACAGGAGGAACTGGCGCGCCAGACCGGGCTGCTGGCCGAGGCCCTGGGCGTGCGCGGGCTGATGAACGTGCAGTTCGCGATCCAGGACGGCGACATCTACGTGCTGGAGGTGAATCCCCGGGCCTCGCGCAGCGTTCCCTACGTCTCCAAGGCCGTAGGCATCCAGCTTGCCAAGGTCGCGGCGCTGGTCATGGTGGGACGCACCCTCGACCAACAGGGAGTCGACGATCCGCAACGGCCAGCCTATTTCTCGGTCAAGCAATCGGTATTTCCCTTCTCCCGTTTCCCGGGCGCGGATCCGATACTGGGTCCGGAAATGAAGTCAACGGGCGAGGTCATGGGCGTGGGAACCAGCTTTGCGGAGGCGTACGCCCGCGCCCAGGAAGGCGCCGGCGTGGACCTCAAACGGGGCGGCGCGGCCCTGTTGTCGTTGCGCGATCCGGACAAGGAGGAGTCGGTGGACCTGGCGCGGATGCTGCAGTTGAAGGGATTCGACCTGGTGGCCACGCACGGGACAGCCAGCTTCCTGGCCCGCCACGGGGTTTCGTGCAGGCGCATCAACAAGGTGCGCGAGGGCCGTCCGCATATCGTGGACCTGATCTGCAACGGCGAGGTGGACCTGATCGTCAATACGACCGAGGGCCGTGCTTCGATCCTGGAATCCCATGAAATACGGGAGCAGGCGGTCCGCAACAACGTCACCTATTTCACGACCCTGGCGGCTGCCGACGCGGCCTGCCGGGCCATCGACTACTACGGCGCAGGCGCGGTGTCGCGACTGCAGGATCTGCACGAGGCAATGGCGACATGACCCAGGTACCGATGACCCGCGTCGGCGAACAGGCGCTGCGCGAGGAATTGAAGCGACTGAGGAACGAGGATCGTCCGCGCCTGGCGCGCGCCATAGGGGAGGCCCGCGAGCACGGCGACCTGCGCGAGAACGCCGAGTACCACGCGGCCAAGGAGCAGCAGGGACTGGTCGAGGCCCGCATCCGCGATATAGAAGGCCGCCTGGCCCACGCCCGGGTCATCGACCTCGATCGCATTCCGCATGACGGGCGTATCGTGTTCGGGGTAACCGTGGAACTTCTCAGTCTCGACGGCGGAAAGCAGGTCCGCTACCAGATCGTGGGCGAGGACGAAGCGCGGGTGCGGGACGACGCCATATCCTTCGTATCTCCCATGGCCCGTTCATTGATCGGCCGCTACGAGGGCGACGAGATCACGCTCAATACGCCGGGCGGGGTGCGCCGATACGAGATCCTGTCCGTCAGTTACGGATAGCATCGTGTGAATGGCGAACCGGTGCGCTGAATGTCATGAAGTCGAACGGCTGGACGGATCATTGGGCAAGACGCGCAAAGTCGGAGGGCTGGCGCTCGCGCGCCGTTTACAAGCTTGAGGAACTGGACCGGAGAAGCCGTCTGTTCCGCCCGGGGGACCGGGTCGTGGACCTGGGGGCGGCGCCGGGAAGCTGGAGCCAGTATGCCGAGCGCAGAATCGGCTCGAAGGGACAGGTCGTGGCCGTTGATATCGAACCGATGGAATCGCTGGGGAATATCGTGGTGCTGCAGGGCGACATTACCGCGGATCAAACGCTGAGTCGGCTGGACGAGGTCCTGCAAGGCCCCGCGGATGCGGTCATCTCGGACCTGGCGCCCAAGCTCAGCGGGAACCGCGACCGGGACCAGGCCCAGTCCCTGGAGTTGGCGGAAATCGCTCTGGCGACGGCCCTGGCTTTGCTGCGTCCCGGCGGAGTGTTCGTAACCAAGCTCTTCCAGGGCTCCGGCTTTGAGGAATTCCTGGCCGAAGCGCGCGCCGGCCTGAAAAACGTGCAGCTGCGGACTCCGGCCGCGTCGAGGAAGGCCAGCCGCGAAACCTACCTGGTGGGCCGGGCATGACACCGCAGGTCGAAGGATTCTGGGACCCGGCAACCCACTCCGTTACCTATGTGGTCAGCGATCGCTCCACTGGCCGCGCCGCGCTCATCGACCCCGTGCTTGGCTACCGTCCGGCTTCGGGCAGGACCGATTGCGGGCCCGCCGATCGGGCCATGGCGGCCGTGCAGGGGAGCGGGCTTACGCTCGACTGGATCATTGAAACGCATGTGCATGCGGACCATCTGAGCGCGGCGCAGTACGTAAAGGACCGGCTGGGAGGGCGCCTGGCGATTTCCAGCGGCGTCGTTCAGGTGCAGCGGCACTTTGCCGGCGTCTTCAATCCTGGCGATGGTTTCGCTGCCGACGGGTCCGACTTCGACCACCTTTTCTCCGACGGAGAGCGTTTCGCGCTTGGTGGGATCGAAGCTTCGGTCCTGCATACGCCGGGACACACGTCGGCTTGCGCCTGTTACGTTATCGGCGACGCCGTCTTCGTGGGCGACACGCTGCTGATGCCGGATGCGGGCTGCGGGCGGTGCGATTTCCCGGGCGGCTCGGCGGCCGTGCTGTTCGACTCCCTCAAGCGCGTTCTAGCGCTCGATCCCGCCACGAGGGTGTTCGTGGGTCACGACAGCGGCGCATCGGGCAAGCGCGCGGTCGCCTGGGAGACGACGGTGGCCGAGCAGCGCAGCGGCAATATCTATTGCGGCGACGGCGTCTCGCGCAGCGAGTTCATTGCCCGGCGCGAAGCGCGCGACGCGGAGCTGTCGACCCCCCGACTGATGCTTCCGGCCATGCAGGTCAATATTCGAGCCGGACGCCTGCCGGCGCCGGAATCCAACGGCAGCCGCTACTTGAAGATTCCGTTGAATGTCCTCAAATCATAGGGTGTCGGCGTTCTGCGCCGGCGAAGACAAGTGCCCGCTTTGGTACAATTTCAGAACTGATCCGCATCGGAACGCGGCGGTCCGAACGAATTATGGAGAGGCCCCATGAGCTTGAGGATTAACGACGTAGCGCCCGACTTCACGGTCGAGACCACGGAAGGAGAGATCCGGTTCCACGACTGGATCGGCGACGGCTGGGCGATTCTGTTTTCTCATCCGAAGGATTTCACGCCGGTCTGCACAACGGAGTTGGGCTACATGGCGGGGCTGATGCCCGAGTTCGAAAAGCGCAATGCCCAGGTGATCGGGCTCAGTGTCGACCCGGTGAGCGATCACCGTGAATGGGTCAAGGACATCGAAGAGACCCAGGGGCACGCGGTTACCTACCCGCTGATCGGCGACTCCAACCTCACGGTCGCCAAGCTGTACGACATGCTGCCGGCTTCCGCCGGCGACCAGGCCGCGGGCCGGACCGCGGTCGACAATCTCACCGTTCGTTCCGTATTCATCATCGGACCGGACAAGCGGATCAAGGCCATGCTGACCTATCCCATGAGCACCGGGCGCAACTTCGACGAAGTGCTCCGGCTGCTCGATTCCTGCCAGCTCACCGCTTCGCACCAGGTGGCGACACCCGTGAACTGGAAGTGGGGCGAGGACGTCATCATCGTGCCCGCGGTTTCGAACGAGCAGGCCAGGGAGAAGTTCCCGGACGGGTGGGAAGCGCCCAAGCCCTATCTGAGGATCGTGCCGCAGCCCGAATGACACTTGATGCGTATTCCTGCGATAACCGGACGGTGGCCCGCCCCGGTGCGTTTCCCGCGCCGTGGTCCTTCATGTATGGTTGTACGGCCTGACGGCGCCGGATAATGAACAGGTTCACCAAGAATATCTTCCTGTGGCTGGTCATAGCGCTGGCCCTGATGATGTTGCTGCAGCCCCTGAACAACCGGGGCACTCAGGCCGAGGAGATCAATTTCTCGCAGTTCCTCGAACTGGTGGGCAACGGCGGGATCAAGGAAGTCGAGATTCTGGAAGACCGCACGATTCGCGGCGAACAGGTCAGCGGACAGGAATTCGTGACCTACAGCCCGCCCTCCACGGACAATTCCGAACTGGTGCGCGAACTCACCGCAAGCGGCGCGGAGGTGCATTCGCCCAAACCGAAGTCGGAGAGCGCCTGGGTGTCCTTCCTGCTCAACCTGCTGCCGTTCCTGCTGCTGATCGGCATCTGGCTGTATTTCATGCGCCAGATGCAGGGCGGCGTGGGTGGCCGTGGCGGTGCCATGTCCTTCGGCCGCAGCCGCGCCCGACTGCTCAACCCGGACCAGACCCCCGTGACTTTCGAGGACGTCGCGGGCATCGAGGAGGCCAAGGAGGAGGTTGCCGAGGTGGTCGAGTTCCTGAAGGACCCCTCGAAGTTCCAGCGGCTCGGCGGCAAGATTCCCAAGGGCGTGCTCATGGTGGGCCCGCCCGGTACCGGCAAGACCCTGCTGGCGCGCGCGATCGCCGGCGAGGCCGAAGCTCCCTTCTTTACCATTTCCGGCTCGGATTTCGTCGAGATGTTCGTGGGCGTGGGCGCATCGAGAGTGCGCGACATGTTCGAGCAGGCCAAGAAGCAGGCGCCGTGCATCATCTTCATCGACGAGATCGACGCGGTGGGGCGCCATAGGGGCGCCGGCCTGGGCGGCGGGCACGACGAGCGCGAGCAGACGCTGAACCAGCTCCTGGTGGAGATGGACGGGTTCGCCGGCAGCGAGGGCATCATCGTCATTGCCGCCACCAACCGGCCCGACGTGCTGGATCCGGCGCTGCTGCGACCCGGCCGCTTCGACCGCCAGGTGGTGGTGCCCCTGCCGGACATTCGCGGCCGCGAGCTGATTCTCAAGGTCCACATGCGCAAGGTCCCGATCCACGACAGCGTTTCCGCCAGCACGCTGGCGCGGGGAACGCCCGGTTTCTCCGGCGCCGACCTCGCCAACCTGGTCAACGAGGCGGCCCTGCTGGCCGGACGGGTGGGGAACAAGTCCGTGACCATGGAGGAGTTCGAGAAGGCCAAGGACAAGATCCTGATGGGCACCGAACGCAAGTCCATGGTGATGAGCCCCGAGGAGCGCAAGCTCACCGCGTATCACGAATCCGGGCATGCCATCGTGGGCCTGAACGTGCCCGAGCACGATCCGGTGCACAAGGTCACAATCATTCCGCGCGGCCGCGCGCTGGGCGTGACGATGTTTCTGCCCGAAGTCGACCGCCACAGCCATTCGAAGCAGCGCCTGACCAGCCAGATCACCAGTCTGTTCGGCGGACGCGTGGCCGAGGAGCTGATCTTCGGCAAGGACGCGGTGACCACCGGGGCTTCCAACGATATCGAACGCGCCACGGCAATCGCGCGCAACATGGTCACCAAGTGGGGCCTGTCCAGCCGGTTGGGCCCGCTGACCTACAGCGAGGAGGACGGCGAGGTGTTCCTTGGCCGCACGGTCACCCAGCACAAGCAGGTGTCCGATGCCACGGTGCACGCGATCGACAAGGAAGTGCGCGAGATCATCGACACCGCCTACGAGCGTGCGAGGACCATTCTTGTCGACAACATCGAGTTTCTGCACGCCATGGCCGACGCGCTGCTCAAATACGAGACGATCGAGCAGCTCCAGATCGGCGAGATCATGGACGGGGAGGAACCTACCCCGCCGCCGGGTTGGGGCAAGACGGGCAAGAAGAAGAAAAAGGCCGCCAGCAGAAAACGCAAGCGCCCGGCTGCCGATATCGGCAAACCCGCCGAACAGCACTAGCCATCTTTTTAAGATAGCTAGAATCTTTTCAGATAATTAACTATCTTATCAGATAGTTAATACGATTTCCTGAATTGTTTTCCAGGCCGAGCGCACATGCTCGGCTTCGGTGCGGGTCTGGCCGACGGAAAAGCGGATGACCATGCGGCCGTTCACCGAACCGCGCGTCAGGTACAGGCGGCCGTCCTCGTTGATCGCCTGCAGCAAGCGCTCGTTGAGTTCGTCCAGCGCCGCGCCGCTTACGCCGCCGGGGGCATAGCGCCAGGTGATGAGGGCGAGGTTGGGGCCAGTAACCAGTTCGAAGTTTTCGGCGGCCTCGATCTCCCTGGCGAGTTCGCCGGTCCACTCGATGTGCGAGCGGATCTTTTCGCGCAGGCCCTCGGCGCCGAAGGAGCGAATCACGAACCACAGCTTCAATGCGCGGAACCTGCGGCCCAGCGAGATGCCGAAATCGCGGTACTCGGTGATCTGCTCGTCGCTGGTGTTCTGCAGGTAGACGGGGTTGATCGACAGCGAACGCTGCAGTGATTCAGGGTCCCTTAGAAAGTGCGCCGAGCAGTCGAAGTTGGTGAACATCCACTTGTGCGGATTGAACACGAAGGAATCGGCATGCTCGATGCCGTTCAGCAGGCGCCGGTATTCCGGCAGTATCAGGGCGCTGCCGGCCCAGGCGGCGTCCACGTGCAGATAGACGTTCTCGCGCCGGCATATCTCGCCGATCTCCGCCATCGGGTCCATCGCGCCGGTGCCGGTCGTGCCCAGGGTGATTACGACGCAGGCCGGAGTCAGCCCCGACGCCCGGTCGGCCTCGATCGCCTGCGCGAGCGCATCCGGCTTCATTGCCTGATGCTCGTCCGTGTCGATGCTGCGGATGAAGTCCAGCGGAAATCCGGCGATGCGGGCGCCCTTGTGGACCGAGGAATTGGCTTCGTCGGAGGTATAGAACGCGAGCCCGTCGACCACCGTGTTCTCTCTCGAGCGCTCGCGCGCCGCGAGCATTGCGCACAGCGTGGCTCCCGAGGCGGAATCCTGGATCACCCCCCGCCAGCCGCGCGGCAGGCCGAGCAACTCCTGCAGCCATTCCATCATGCGGGCTTCCAGTTCGTTGGCGGCGGGTGAGGTTTCCCACAGCATGCACTGGGCCGCCATGCCCGCGGTCAGCATCTCCGCCAGCACCGATGGAGGGCTGGAATTGGCGGGGAAAAACGCGAAGAAGGACGGATGCTGCCAGTGCGTCATGCCCGGCGGTATCAACTGCCGGAAGTCCGTCAGGATGCGTTCCATCGGCTCGGGCCGTTCGGGCGCGCTGGACGGCAGGGCGGCAAGCAGGTCGCCGGGTTGCGCCTGCGAGCGCACCGGGAATCCTTCCACCTCCTCGAAATAGTCGGCAATCCAGTCCACCACCTCGTGGGCGTGCCGGCGGAACGCGCCGGTGTCGAGGCTTTCAGTCATCGTCGAACCAGTCGTCGAGCTCCGAGCCTTTCAGCTCCATGATCGCGTGTTCATTGAACGCGCGATACGCGACCCAATGGCTGATCCTGTCCTGAATCGCGAGGTCCTGTTCGTCATCCGCCCCTGTCAGGGCCGCGCGGTAGTTCCGAAGCTTGTTGTCGGAATAGTCGTTGCAGCGCTTCAGAAAATCCTCAACGATGCGCTTTTTCTCTGCGGCTGTGGCCATTCGATCCTCCTTTTTGGGCTGGCCGATATACTACGCCGTGCCCGCAAGATTGCCAGCCCATGACTGCCTATCCCGACCTCGACTCCTACCGCCGCAGCCTGTTCGACCACGAGGACGAACTGCTTGCCGGGATCATGCCAGCGGCGGTCGCGCGCGGCATGCCCGACATCTCGGTAAACGCCGAAACGGGGCAGGCGCTGAATCTCCTCGCGCGGCTGATCGGCGCGCGCAGGATCCTGGAGTTCGGCACCCTGGCCGGCTATTCGGGTATCTGGCTGGCGCGCGCGCTGCCCCCGGGCGGCCTGCTGGTGACCAACGAGTTCGAACCGCTGCACGCCGAAGTCGCCGGGGAGAACTTTCGCCGCGCCGGAGTGGAGGACCGGGTCCGCATCGTACTGGGCAGCGCGCTGGACGTGCAGCCCGAACTGGCCGAGCACGGGCCCTACGACCTGGTGTTCATCGACACGGGCAAGGAGATTTACTCCGACGCGCTCGATTTCGCCCTTGAGCACACCCGGCCCGGCGGCCTGATCCTGGGGGACAACACCAATTGTTTCGGCGAGGGCCACAAGGAACTGGCGCCCGACCATCCGGCCTACGGGATCCAGGTCTTCAATCGGCGCATCGCAACCGAAAAAAGGCTGCAATCGATGATCATTCCGGTCGGTTCCTGGCTTTCCGTATCGCGCGTGCTCGAAAACCCCGAATGATCGACGTCCGTTGGCGGGCGCGCGCTGCCGCCGTCCTTGCAGCGCTGGCGTTTCTTCCCGCTCCGCGCACCTGGGCCGGGGAGGTTATCGAGGTCGCCGATGGCGTCTACCTGGCAACCGGCTTCGGCCCGTCGAACTCCACCCTGATCGCCGGCGAGGACGCGGCCATCCTGGTCGACGCGCACCACTCCGGAGCCGCGGCCGAAAGGGCCGCCTCCGCCTACCGGCAACGCGTGGAACTGCCTTTCGCCGCCGTGATCTATACCCACGGCGACCGGTCTCACGTGGCCGGCGCGGCGGCGTTCACCGGAAGTTACTTCGCACCCAATGTGTACGCGCGCTCCAACTTCAGGCTCAGGCGCAGCGTGACCGGCGTGGAGGCGCGAAAGCGGCGCCAGCGGCAGAAGGGCCTTCTTCTCGGACAGGAGCAGCGCGCCGTTGCGGTGATCGACCCGCTGCCGGCGGAAGAGGATACGGGGGATCGCTACCTGCCTCCCGACAGCCTGTTTTACGGCGACCGCTACCGGCTGCGGATTTCCGGTGTGATGGTGGAGCTGGTCGCGGCTCCCGGCGAGACCCAGGATCAGCTCTACGTCTGGCTGCCCGAACGCAAGGTGCTGATTGCCGGAGGCAACTTCTACCAGGCCTTTCCCGGCGACCTGGACGGGATCGGCGACCGGGCGGCGGATTTCGAGCAGTGGGCGCGCAGCCTGGACCGGATGCGGGCGGAGAAGGCCGAAGTGCTGATTGCCGGCCACCTTCAGCCCCTGTTCGGCGCGGCCGCGATCGACCGGGCGCTGGCCGACTATGCCGCGGCGCTTCGTTTCGTCCTGGACGAGACCCTGAGGGGAATCGATGCGGGCCTGGACCCCGGGGAACTGGCCGCTGCAATCCGTCTGCCCCCGAATCTGGCCTCCAGTCCGGTCCTGGCGCAGTCGCACGGCACCCTGGCCTGGGCCGTACGCTCCGTCTACGCGCGCCATATGGGCTGGTTCGACGGCAAACCCGGGAGCCTGGCGCCGCTCGCCCCGCGCACGCTGGCCTGGCGATTGCACGAGCTGGCTACCGGCGGTGTCTCGCTGGACGAGGCGCTGGACAACGCGCTGCTGCTTAGGGACTACCGCTGGGCGGCCTACCTCGCGGACCAGTTGATGCTGATCGAGCCTCTGGAGATGCGCCACGCCGAGCGCAAGGCCGGGGCGCTTGAGGGCATGGCCCGGGGGCTGGAGAACCCGCAGGCGCGCAACTACCTGCTGTCCGCCGCCAGGGAACTCCGCCTCAACGGCCCTTAGCAGCTAAAGCCTTTTCCCTCCCCGTCCTATCGGGGAGCGTTGAAGCAGGGACAGCGAGAATCGAGCCAGGATGGCGTCTCCCCGATAGGACGGGGAGGGAAAAGGCGAGGGCAGCACATAACGGCTACGGTGGCAGAGCTTCCCGGGGCGCTAAACTTGGCGGCCCGGTTGAACGAATACGAAGATGGTAGAGCAGAGCCTGCGCGATAAGAAGAGGGGATGGCCGCTGGCGGCGCTGGAACGGCCCGGCGTTCACGAGTTTTTGGGAGAGCGGGGCGCGAACCGGGCGGCGGCGCTGTCGCTGCTCCTGTGCGGCGCCGCGTCCCTGCCGGGCGCCGCCGAAGGGCGCCTGGTATGGGTGCAGACGAGCGCCGCCACGCGCCGCTGGGGCATGCCTTGCGGCGAGGGCCTGAACGCCATCGGGCTGAATCCCCGCAACGTGCTTTTCGTCGAGCCGGAGAACGAGCGCGAATTGCTCTGGGCGCTGGAGCAGGCGCTGGATTGCCCAGGCCTGCTGGCGGTAGTGGGCTGCCTGCCCGGAGCGGAGCGGCATTACGGATTTACCGCGTCGCGGCGCCTGTCGCTACGGGCGCTGCGCAACGGATCGAGGATCTTTCTGGCGCGCGGCGCCCGGATTCGCGAAGCTACCTCGGCGCAGACCCGCTGGCGGGTGGAACCGGCGCCCAGCGCGCCTTCCGGCCTCGCCTGGCGCGGATTTGAACTGCCCGGCGCGCGAAACTGGCGCGTGGGCCTGGAGCGGGCCCCCGGCTGGACGCCCGGCGCCTGGAACATTGAATGGAGCGAGCATGAGAATCGCCTGCGTCTGGCTGCATCGCCTGCACGAGCGAACCCCGTCCGGGCCGCCGGCTGAGTCCGCGCAGCGATTGCTCGCGGAACGCCTGGCGCGCCTGGCGCATGCCTGCTGGCGTTTCACCCCAAGGATCGCGCTGGCGCCCGGCGACAGCCTGTTCCTGGACGTTTCCGGCTCCATCGGCCTGTTCGGCGGAGAACGCCGGCTGCTTCGCAAGGTTCTGGCCGAGCTTGAGGACCGGGGTGAAACGGGACGTATCTGCCTGGCGGACACGCCCGGCGCCGCCTGGGCCGGAACCCGGGCCGCTTCGAAGCCCGTGACCATTCTTGCGCCGGGCAGCGGTCTTGAGCCCATGACCGCATGGCCGGTCGAAGCGCTGCGGCTGGACCCCGAGGATTGCGGCTTGTTGCGGGAACTGGGACTGGACACGATCGGCGCTCTCGGCGGCATTCCTTCCGAGTCCCTTCAGGCCAGGTTCGGCGCCGGAACGGCCTTGCGCCTGAAGCAGGCTGCGGGCCAGGCCCCCGAGCCCCTGGACTACCTGCCGCCGCCGAGGACATTCAAGGCGCGGATGGAATTTGAAAGTCCCGTGGTGCTGCGGCAGGCGATTGCCGCGGCGGTTGCCGAACTGGCCGTTCGGCTTTGCGATCAGCTGGCCGCGGCGGGCATGGGTTCGCGGCGTTTCGAACTGCGCCTGCACCGCTCGGACGGCAAATGCGCGGCGTACGGCCTGCGCACGGCCCGGCTCATTCAGCCGGCGCCGCAGCTGGCCGAACTTCTGGACGAAAAACTGCAGGCGGGCGCGCCGGGCAGGGAGCGCGGAGTGGGCTACGACGCGGTCAGCCTGGTTGCCCGCGACACCGAAGACGTGATGGCCGAACAGGCGGACTGGCTTTCCGGAGCCTCCGCGGGCAACCTCAAGGGCGATTTCGCGCGCCTGGTGGACCGGCTTTGCAGCCGCCTGGGCGCCGATGCCGTGCGCATCCCGACGCCGGAAGACAGTTATCTTCCCGAGCGGCGCTGGCGTTTTGTCTCCGCGCTGGACAGCCCGCCGCCGGAGCATCGATTCGAGGCGCCGCACGAAGCCCTGCGCGCCCCGCTGCTGTTGCTGGAGCAGGCCGAGCCCGTGGAGGCTGCCGCTGCGGCGGCCGGCGGCCCGCCGGCCTGGATACGCTGGCGCCGCAAGCGGCTGTCGCTGCGGCGTGCGCAAGGTCCCGGGCGCGTGCTGGCGGAGTGGTGGCGCAGCGAGGAACGCGGCGGCCGCGAATACTGGCTGGTGGAGGATGAGCAGGGGCGCTCCCTGTGCCTGTTCCTCAGACAGCCGCCCGCCGATGAGGCCTCCCGATGGTACGTCCAGGCGCTGGCCGCCTGACCCGCTGACCCATGAAGCCGTCCTACGTCGAACTGGCGGCGGCAAGCAACTACTCTTTTCTTCGCGGCGCCTCACACCCGGCGGAAATGGTCGCCCGGGCCGCCGAACTGGGCCTTGCGGCGATCGGGCTGGCGGATTGCAACAGCGTCGCGGGCGTGGTTCGGGCCCACGTTGCGGCCCGCGAAGCGGGTATCCGCTTCCTGCCCGGGGCGCGTCTTCAGCCCCGCGACGGCCCGGACGTTCTCTGCTATCCCGGCGACCGCGCGGCCTGGGGACGGCTGTGCCGGCTGCTTACCCTCGGCAAGCGCCGCGCGGCGAAGGGCGAATGCGATTTCAGCCTCACGGAACTGTGCGCGCATGCCGCCGGCCAGCTCTTGCTGGTGGTTCCGCCGCGCGATCCGAATGACATTCCCGGCCTGTCCCGCCTGACCAACGCGGGCGCCGGGCGGGTGGGCCTGGCCGCGCCGCTTTGCTTCGACGGCCGGGACGCAGGCCGGCTCAAGCGGCTTGAGGCCATCGCCGGGCAATGGTCGATTCCGCTGGTCGCCGTGGCGGACGCCTGGATGCACGTGCCGGACCGCAAACCGCTGGCCGACGTGCTGGCTTGCGTGCGCGAGGGCGTGACCATCGATACCGCGGGGTTCCGGCTCGAAGCCAATGCCGAACGCCATTTGCGAAGCGCGGAGGAAATGCTGAACCTCTACGAAGGCTGCGAACACGCCGTGGAACGCAGCCTGGAAATCGCGGAAGGCTTGCGCTTCAGCCTGGACGAACTGCGCTACGAGTACCCCGAAGAGCAGGTCCTCGAAGGTTATTCGCGCCAGGAATGGCTGGAGCGCCTGACCTGGGAGTCGGCGGCCGAGCGCTACCCGGAAGGGATTCCTCCGCGGGTCCGGGAGATGGTTTCGCGCGAACTGAAGCTGATCGCCGAACTGGATTACGCCCCGTATTTCCTGACCATCTACGACCTGGTCCGGCATGCCCGAAAAGAGGGCATTCTCTGCCAGGGCCGCGGCAGCGCGGCCAATTCCGCCGTGTGCTTCTGCCTGGGCATTACCGCGGTGGATCCCGAGAAGATCGATCTTCTGTTTGAGCGTTTCATTTCCAGCGACCGTGGCGAGCCGCCGGACATCGATGTGGACTTCGAGCACGAGCGGCGCGAAGAGGTCATTCAATACGTGTATCGGCGCTACGGCCGGGAGCGCGCGGGGATGACCGCCACGGTCATTCACTATCGGCCGCGCAGCGCGCTGCGCGAGACCGGCAAGGCGCTGGGATTGCCGCATGCGACGCTGGATGCCCTGGCCGGCCGGATCTGGGGCGCCGGCGGCTGGCCCGACGAGGCGCGCCTCAGGGCCCTGGGCCTGGATCCGGAACACCCGCGGCTGAAGGCGGCCCTGGCCTTGGCCGCGGAGCTGGTCGGGTTCCCGCGTCATCTGTCCCAGCACCCCGGCGGAATGATCATGACCAGCGGGCGGCTGGACGAGGCAGTCCCCATAGGCAACGCCGCGATGGCCGATCGAACCATGATCGAGTGGGACAAGAACGATCTCGACGACCTGGGCATGCTCAAGGTGGACGTGCTGGCCCTGGGCATGCTCACCTGTCTCAGGAAGTGCATCGACCTGCTCGCGCGGCACCATGACCGGCCTTTGACGCTGGCGTCCATACCGGCCGAAGATCCCGAGGTGTACGACATGCTCTGCCGCGCCGACGCCGTGGGCGTGTTTCAGGTGGAGAGCCGGGCGCAGATGAACTTTCTTCCGCGCATGCGGCCGCACTGCTTCTACGACCTGGTCATCGAGGTGGCCATCGTTCGCCCCGGCCCGATACAGGGCGACATGGTTCACCCGTATCTGCGCCGCAGGCACGGCAAGGAGCCGGTGGAATATCCGTCGGAGGAACTTCGCAGGGTCCTGGCCAACACGCTGGGCGTGCCGCTGTTCCAGGAACAGGCGATGCGGATCGCGGTGGTCGCCGCCGGTTTCAGTCCGGCGCAGGCGGACGCCCTGCGCCGCTCCATGGCCACGTTCCGCAACACCGGAACGGTAAAGGCGTTTCGCGAGAGATTAGTTGCCGGAATGACGGGCCGCGGCTATTCCCTGGAATTTGCCGAACGCTGCTTCAGCCAGATCGAGGGCTTCGGCGAGTACGGGTTTCCCGAAAGCCACGCGGCCTCGTTTGCGATCCTCGTGTACGCCTCGGCGTGGTTCAAGCGCCACTATCCGGAGGTGTTCGCCTGCGCATTGCTCAACAGCCAGCCGATGGGCTTTTACGCACCCGCCCAGATCGTGCGCGATGCTCGCGAACATGGCGTGAACGTCCTGCCGGTGGACGTCAATTCGAGCGACGTGGAGTGCACGCTGACAACGGACGGCGGCGGGCGGCCTGCCCTGAGGCTGGGTCTGCGGCAGGTGCGGGGCCTGGGCGCCGCGGCGGCGGAGCGCCTGGTGGCGGAGAGGGGAAGCGGCTACTCGGACATTCCTTCACTCAGGCGGCGGGCGGTCCTGGACAAGGGCGCGCTGCGCTGCCTGGCGCGCGCCGATGCCTTCTCTTCCATGGAATTGACTGGACGGCGCGCCTTGTGGGAGGTGGAAAGGCTGCCGGTCGGCAGGCCATTGCCGCTGTTTTCCGCCGCCGGCCTTGACGAGTTGCCGGACGAGGAGTCCGCGCGACTTCCGATCGAGCCGCCCGGCGAGCGGGTGCTGCGCGACTACGGTGCGCTGGGCCTGAGTCTCAAGGGCCACCCGCTGGCCTTTGCCCGGGGGCAACTGGGAGAACTGGGGTACGGGACCGCGGCGATGGTGGCCGAAGCGGGCCACGGCGACCTGTGCGCGGCGGCCGGCCTGGTCCTGGTCCGGCAGGCGCCCCAAAGCGCCGAAGGCGTCGTGTTTCTCACCCTGGAAGACGAAACCGGCGTCGTGAACGTGGTGGTCTGGCGCGATGTTTTCGAATGCAATCGTGATACGCTGATGTCGTCCATCCTGCTGGGCGTGCGCGGCGAAGTGCAGCGGGAAAACGACGTCATCCACCTGGTGTCACGGCGCATGGAGGACCTTTCCGACCTGCTGGGCGCCCTGGCTTCCTCGCAGGTCGCGGCGCCGCATACGGCCCGCCTCAGTCCGCGCCTGGGCCGTGCCTAAACCGGGATCAGGCTAAATTGGAGAAAAACCTTTGTTGAAGTCCACCACACTTTACGTCGCCAGCGCGTGTTGGCTCTTGTGCGGCTGTGGTGGCGGTGGCGGCAATGGAAGCGGCCCACCCACACCATCCCTCAGCATATCTCCAAGCAGCCTGTCTCTTACGGCGACCTTGGGAGGGGACGCGGTGCACGAGGCGTTTAGCGTTCGCGCCACGGGCGGCACGCTCAGCTACCGGGTGAGTTCCGACACCGACCTGCTCTCTGTTTCGCCGACCAGCGGCACGGCCGCCGCTGCTGGCTCGGAAATCACCGTAGAGCTTAACTGCTCAGCGCCGGAAACACGCACGGCCACGATCACGGTAACCGCTGGCAGCAACACTCAGACGGTGAGCGTTGACATCGAGTGTGAGCGCCCGCCTGTAACCGTGGACATCGAGCGCGCCCCGGCCTTGGCGAAGGGCAATCCGAGGGAAGCCGCCGATTCCGACTTTCGCTGGCGGGCTACTTCGAGCTGGGACGGACAGGGTGCAGTGCCTTACTCCATCCGCAGTGATCGGAGCGAACTGACAGCGACGCCAAACTCTGGGGACGTGGAGATGGACCAGCCGACCGAGACGGAGTTAGAGGTTTCGTGTCGTGACCAAGAACGCTTCGAGGCGGAATTGGTCTTGGAGGTCGATGGCGTCTCGACCGAAGTGGGCTGGGATGTGCGATGTCAGGCAGGGGACGCCCGCATGACTCGCATCCAATTGTTTCAGGGGGTGATGACCTGGGAGTGGAATGAGCGCACCGGAAGCGTGCAGCATGTCCGTGGAGTCGCTGGCCGACAAACGGCGGTAGCCGTCGCCATCACGCACGAAACATCCACCGTTCCTGATCTTCGAGCGCAGGCGGAGGACGTGGAAGAAGAAGTACTGCAGGAATCGCTAGAAAGCATCCGTGAAGAGACCACCGTGACCGGCAGCGGGGAATGGACGACGGAGCGTGTTTACGATGTCGGCGACTATTACCTGCCGTCTCACCGCATCCAGTTCTTCGTGGACGAGGACAACCGCCTTGACGAAACGCGGGAAGACAACAATGCGCAATGGGTGCGCTTCGGCGGCGGCAGGCAATTGCCTACGTTAAAGATCGTGTTCTTCCCGATTCGCACGGACGCCGGAGCACCGCCTGCCATAGAAACAGACGATTACATGGAGAGCGTGATCGACTTGCTGCCCGTCGGAAGGCATGAGGCTCGTGTTGGCAATACCTTGCGCTTTACCAACCGCACGGCAAATACGAAAACGGTGTTGGACTTCCTGCACCGCGAATGGAACCGAAATGCGCAAGCCGCCGAGTATTACTACGGCGTCTTTCTCGAATCCGAGGAGGACGGATTTTGTGGCCGCGCGTTGATCCCCGGCAACGTAGCGGTGCAACATCCGTTCGAGGATTGCAGCAACACAACACCCGCGCACGAGATCGGACACAATCTGTCACTGCTGCACGCCCCTTGGGATTGCTTGGGTGAATACAACATCAAGAACACCGATCCCGACTACCCCTACGACGAAGGTGGGCTAGGCCCACGGCGAGGCTGGCTGGCGGGTGCCGAAAAGTTTGTCAGCGACGAATCGGAAGAAAAACACTTCGATTTGATGGCCTATTGTTCACCCCGGTTTATTTCCGACTACCACTACCAAAACGCATTGGAATATCGCATCGAGGAGGCATTCGCACATCGCGCCGAGACAGCGGTTGGCAGCGTGTTGCCGGGCCGTGCGCAAGAGGAGGAGCCGTCGGGGCCGAGTCTGGCGTTCGGGGGCAGCGTGGACGAGTGGGGAATGTGGACGCTGGATTACGTGGATCGCAGCACCATGCCGGCGCGCAAGCCGCCCGTTGACGGGGATTACTTCTTCACGCTGCAAAGCGCGTCAGGCCGCGAGATATACCGCGAACGCCTGCGCCTGGCGGCCATCACGCACAGCCAGAAGGGAGCCTGGGCGACTCGCGTGCCTGTTCCTTCCGAGCAAGTTGCCAAGGTCATCATTCTCGACGCGCAAGAAACGCCGGTGTTGGTCGAAAGGCTACGTTAGGCGATGGCGCTCTGGGGAAGGCGTTGTGCCGCCATCTTTGGTACAATTCGCGGGTTTAGCGAGCGGCGCGGCCGCGGGATCACTTTTCAATGGTAGGCATACGGCTATCCCGGCATGGGGCCAAGAAGCGGCCCTTCTATCACATCGTCGTTACCGACCGGCGCAACAAGCGCAACGGCCGGTTCATCGAGCGGCTGGGTTTCTACAACCCCATCGCGACCGGCGGCGAGCAGCCCCTGAAGCTGGCCCTGGATCGCGTCGATTACTGGCTGGGGCAGGGCGCGCAGCCCTCCGAGCGGGTGCGGCAACTGATTCGCCGGCGCCGCATGGAAGGCGACCTGGCGGCGAAGGCGGCCGAGGAAGCAGCCGCTGCGAAGGAAGCCCCGGAGGAAGAGGCTACGGCGGAAGAAACTGCGGCCGAAGAGGCGCCTGCGGAAGAGTCCGCCGTGGAAGAGGATGCCGAGGCGGACGCCGAACCCGCAGTTGAGGCCGGCGAAGCCGAAGAGACTGCCGCCGAGGCGGAAGCGGCGGGCGAAGTAACCGCCGAAGAGTCCGCTGCTCCTGAAGAAGCTGAAGAAGCTGCCGCGGACGAGGCGGAAGGCGAGGGCGAAGCCGAATCCGAATCTGAACAGGCTGCTGCGGACGACGAGGCAGAACCTGACGAGGCTGCGCCGGAAGACGCCGGCGTTGAGGAAGATGGCGAAGACGCCACCGAGACCGGGAAGGACTCCGGCTGAGCCGGACCAGCCGGAGAACCGATCGCCGGAAGCGAAACTGATTCCCATGGGCCGGCTGGGCGCCGCCCGGGGACTGAAAGGCTGGCTCAGGGTGAAGTCCTTTGCCGATCCGCCGGAACAACTAGAGAATTACCGTACCTGGAATCTGCTCGTGAACGATCAATGCAGGGAAATGACCTTGCGGCGCTTTCGGACCACACCCCGGGGTCTGGAGTGCCTGCTGGACGGAGTAGAAACGCGCGATGCGGCGGAGGCGCTGCGCGGCGCGGAAATCCGCGTGAATCGCGCGGATTTGCCCCCGGCCGGCGAGAATGAGTGGTATTGGGCCGACCTGGAAGGCCTGGATGTGCTGAACCTGGAAGGCCGGCTTCTGGGGCGGGTGCACGGACTGATGGCCACCGGCGCCAATGACGTACTGATCGTGCAGGGTGAACGCAGGCGGTTGATCCCCTTCGTGCAGGGCAGCCGGGTCCGCGAGATTGACCTTCAGGCGCGCCAGCTGATCGTGGACTGGGACCCGGCGGATTAGGGTCTGCGGACAGTCCCTTGGAGCGCGGCAGGTCCCCGATGCAAATTACTACCGTATGCCTGCACCCGGAGATGGTGCTGAACGCCTTCAAGGGGGGCGTTTGCGGCCGCGCTCTGGAAGCCGGCGTGGCCAGTTTGCGGTGCGTGAACCCGAGGGACTTCGCCGCCGGGCCTCACCGCAGCGTGGACGACCGTCCCTACGGCGGAGGTCCCGGCATGGTCCTGAGCCCCGAGCCCCTGCTGGCGGCCGTAAGGGCCGCCCGCGCCGAGGCGCCCGGCGGCGCGCCGGTCATTTTCCTCACTCCGCAGGGCGGCTGCTTTACCCAGCAGCGCGCACGGGAACTGGCGTCCGGCCCCGGCCTGGTCCTGGTCGCCGGGCGCTACGAGGGGATCGACGAACGGGTGGTGGAACTGGAAGCCGACGAGGAGCTGTCGCTGGGCGATTTCGTCCTGAGCGGCGGCGAACTGGCCGCTTGCGCGGTCATCGATGCGGTGGTGCGGCTGTTGCCAGGGGCGCTGGGGGATGATCGTTCGGCCGAGGAAGACTCCTTTTCCGTTGGCCTTCTGGATTTTCCGCAGTACACTCGGCCCGCCGTGGTGGAAGGCCGCGAGGCGCCGGAGGTGCTGCTGAGCGGTGATCACGAGCAGGTGCGGACGTGGCGCCTGAAGCAGTCGCTGGGCCGCACCTGGGCGCGCCGGCCGGAATTGCTCTCCGGGCGGAACCTGGATGAACGGGAAAGCCGGCTGCTGGCGGAGTTCCAGGCGGAATACGACATTAAAATACGAGACGCGAAAGATGACCAACCTCATTGAACAACTTGAAGCGGAGCAACTCCGCACCGACCTGCCCGATTTTTCTCCGGGCGACACGGTGGTGGTGCAGGTGCGCGTGCGCGAGGGGCAGCGGCAGCGATTGCAGGCATTCGAAGGCGTCGTGATCGCGAAGCGCAACCGGGGACTCAACTCCTCCTTTACCGTGCGCAAGATTTCGCACGGCGAAGGGGTCGAGCGGGTGTTTCAGACCCACAGCCCGATGATCGCCGGGGTCAAGGTCAAGCGCCGCGGCGACGTGAGGCGCGCCAAGCTCTACTACCTTCGACAGCGGCGCGGGCGGAGCGCGAGAATTCGCGAGAAGCTATGAGGCTTAAGGGCCTGGCCCTTGCTGTTGTTGCGATAGGCCTTTCCGGCTGCGGATCGCTGATTCAATCCGCCACCAGCGGCCTGACCGAACAACTCGGTGACGCCGTTCTCGGTCACGACGACCCCGAACTCGTTCGCGAGGCTACTCCCACGCTGCTCATCCTGATCGACAGTCTGGCCGGCGACGATGCCGGCCCCGCGGTCCTGGGGTCCGCCGCGCAGTTGTACGCCGCCTACGGCGTGGTATTCGTCAACGATCCCGAACGTGCCCACAAGCTGACCGAGCGAGCCTACGGTTACGGTCGCAGGGCCCTGTGCGCGGCCCACAGGGCGGGTTGCGGCGTGCAGGAACTGGGTTTCGAGGAATACGAGGCGCGGATCGGCGCGTATCCCGCCGCGAAGGCGCAGGCCCTCTATGACTACCTGATCGGGTACCTCTCGTGGGTCCAGGCCCGCGGCGACTACGAGGCGCTGGCCCGGCTTCCGCGGCTGCAGGTGGCGCTGAACCGGCTGCTGGATGTTGCGCCGGCCGACATTCGCGGGCGCGCGCACATGTACATGGGCGTCCTGCAATGCCTGCGGCCGGCTTCGCTGGGCGGCGAACCGGAAGCGGGCATACGGAATTTCGACGAGGCGCTGCGCTTGACGGAACGCAAGGACCTGAGCGTGCTGGTGGAATATGCGAGAAACTGCGCCCGCTTGCTCTATGATCGCGAACTGCATGACAGGCTGCTTGAAGAGGTGCTCGAGGCTCCCGCCGAACAGCCGGGTCTTACGCTTTTCAACAATCTTGCCAAAGCCGACGCCCGGGAATTGCTGAGTACTGCCGATGATTACTTCTGAGTCCGGTCCGTTTAAGCCCGCGGCGCTGGTGCTGGCGGCACTGCTGGCGGCCGCTCCGCTTTCGGCGCAGACGCTGAAGATCGCGACGGTTACGCCCGAGGGGTCGGCCTGGATGCGGGACATGCGCGCCGCTGCCGCGGAAATCCGCGAGCGCACCGGCGGACAGGTTCAGGTGAAGTTCTACGGCGGCGGCACGCAGGGCGACGACCTCAGGGTGCTGCGCAAGATCCGCGTCGGCCAGTTGCAGGGGGCGGTGCTGACTTCCAGCGCATTGGCCGGCAGATATCCGGACGTGCTGCAGTACGGGCTTCCGCTGTTGTTCCGTTCGCGCGACGAGATGCTGTTCGTGCGCGAGCGGTTTGACCCCGTGCTGGCGGATGGTCTGCTCGACAGCGGATACGAGACTTTCGGCTTCGGCAGCCTGGGCTTCGCCCGCATCATGTCGGGCAAGAATCCGGTAGTCCGGCTGGAGGATGCGCGCGGGCTGAAGATCTGGGTGCCCGAGGGCGACGACATCGGCCTGCGCTCGATGCGTTCGGTGGGCCTGGCTCCCGTCCAGCTTCCGATCTCCGACGTGCTGGTCGGGCTGCAAACGGGGTTGGTGGAGGTCATCGTGACGCCGCCTTCGGGCGCCATTCTGCTGCAGTGGCACACACGATTGCGCTACGTCACGGACTTCCCCGTGGTATTCGCCTTCGGACTGCTGGCGATGGACAAGAGGGCTTTCGGCCGGCTATCGGAGCCCAACCAGGCGATAGTGCGCCAGGTATTCGGCGCGCTGTCGGCCCAGCTTGACCGTCGCGACGCCCAGGACAACCTGGAAGCCGGGCAGGCGCTGAAGAATTCCGGGCTCGAATACCTGGCTCCGACGTCCGACGAAGTTCTCCGCTGGCGCCAGGCATTCGGTCAGATTTACCCCGAACTGGTGCGTGAAGCGGGGATGTCACGCGACATGCACGAAGAAATCATGCAGACGCTGCACGATTTCCGCGGCGAATCGGGATCCGGCTGATCCACGTGCCGCACTGGCGCTGACGCGAGTATCCAGTGCCGGGCAGGGCGGGAAAGATGGCCGGGCGGCTGCTGACCGGCCTGCTGGCCACTTTCCTGGGCGCCATGCTCGTTCTGGCGGCGGCGCAGATCCTTTGGCGCAACGTCTTTCGCATGTCGATTCCGTACAGCGAGCAATTGCTGGAATGGCTTGTGCTCTGGATTGCGTTGCTGGGCGCGATGGCCGCCAGCTTCGGCAGCCGTCACATCACGATAGACGCACTCTCGCAGGTACTCTCGGAATCGGCCCGCAGGTGGGTGGGCGTGGCGGCGCAGTTTTTCGCACTGGTCGCCTGCATGGCGCTGTTCCTGATCTGTGGGGCCTATTGGCTGGACACCATGAGTTATGGCGAAACCACGCTGGGGGATCTGCCGCGATGGGCATTTGAGGCCATTCTGCCGGTCGCCTTTGCCGTGATGGCGGGCGCCCACCTGGCTCACATGGTTTCGCTGCTGCGGCACGGGCGCCTCGCCGGGGGCGCGGGAACGGCCGGCCCTCCCAAGGCGGATTGAGCTCATGCACTGGCTTGTTCTGGGGCTGCTGGCCATACTGGGAGTGCCGCTTTTCGCGGTCATCGCAGGCGGAGCGATGCTCGGCTACCTGAGCGCGGACATCCCCCTGGCCTCCATAGCCATCGAAATACTGGGCGTGGCGACGCTGCCCGCGCTGGTCGCCATTCCCCTGTTCTGCTTCGCCGGCTATGTGCTGGCGGAGAGCCCGGCACCGAAACTGCTGGTGCGCCTGAGCGAGGCCCTGGTGGGGTGGATGCCCGGGGGCCTGGCGGTCTTCGCATTGGCCGTATGCGCGCTGTTCACGGCATTCACGGGCGCATCCGGCATCACCATCATTGCGATGGGCGCCTTGCTCTATCCGGCGCTGAAACAGGCGCGCTACCCGGAGGGTTTTTCCCTTGGGCTGGTCACCACCGGCGGCAGCCTGGGGCTGCTGTTCGCGCCTTCCCTGCCGCTGATTCTCTACGGCGTCGTCTCCGAAACCCGCATCGACTCGCTGTTCAGGGCCGGCGTGCTGCCCGGTCTGGCCATGATCGTTCTCCTTGCCGCGTACTGCCTGTGGGTCAACCGCAGCGAGCGCCGGCCGCTTTCCAGCTTCGACTGGCGCGAGGTCGCCGGCGCGGTCAGGGCCGCGGGTTGGGAGCTGCCGTTGCCGGTCATTGTGCTGGGCGGCATCTATTCCGGCTACTTTGCGATTTCCGAGGCGGCGGCGGTCACGGCGCTCTACGTCGTGATCGTTGAAGTGTTCATCCGCCGCGCCATCCCGCTTTCGCGCCTGCCGCTGATCATGCGCGATTCGATGACGCTGGTGGGCGGGATACTGCTGATCCTGGCCGTGTCGCTGGCGTCCACCAACCTGATGATCGACGCCGAGGTTCCCCAGCGGCTGCTGGCCGTGGTCGGTGAGGTCGTGAGCGGGCCCGTGACCTTCATGCTGGCCCTTCTGGTATTCCTGCTGATCCTGGGCGCTTTCCTGGACATTTTCTCCGCCATCGTCCTGGTGGTGCCGCTGCTCCTCCCGGTTGCCGCCCAGTTCGGCGTGCACCCGGTCCACCTGGGCATCATTTTCCTGGCGACCATGCAGTTGGGTTACCTTACGCCCCCCGTGGGCCTCAACCTGTTCATTGCGAGCTACCGGTTCGAGCAGCCGATCGTTCGCGTTTACCTGGCCAGCCTGCCGTTTCTGCTGGTGCTTATGGCGGCAGTGCTGCTGATCGCCTTCTGGCCCTCGCTTTCTCTCTGGATGATCGGAACATGATTCGGAAAACAACCCTTGCATTGTGCGCCCCTGCGGTGCTCGCGTTCGCCGCCGGCGGGGCGCACGCGGACTTTGACTTAAGCGAAATCCGCTTGCCGCCGGGCTTCGAGATCGAGGAGTACGTGAGCGGTCTCAGGAACGCCCGCGGGCTCGCGATCGGCGAGAACGGCACGCTGTTCGTGGGCACCCGCAACGTCGGAAAGGTTTATGCGGTGCGTAATCCGGGCGGCCCCGGCCAGGAGACCATCGAACTTGCCTCGCGCCTGATCCTGCCCAACGGCGTGGCGGTGCGCGGTTCCTCGCTGTTCGTGGCGGAGGTTCACCGCATTCTGGAATACGAGAACATCGAACAGCGGCTCGGGGAGGGCATCACCCCCAGGGTGTTCCATGACGGCCTTCCCACCGCCCGGCATCACGGCTGGCGGGCCATGGGCTTTGCGCCCGACGGCTGGCTGTACGTGGCGGTGGGCGCGCCCTGCAACGTTTGCGACAGCTATGCGACGATCGAGCGTATTCCGGCGCAAGGCGGCGAACGCGAGGTCTATGCACGGGGTGTGCGCAACAGCGTGGGCTTGGCCTGGCACCCGGAAACCGGCGAACTCTGGTTCACGGAAAACGGACGGGACCTGATGGGCGACGACATTCCGCCGTGCGAGCTGAACCATGCTCCGCGACCGGGCATGCACTTCGGTTTCCCTTTCTGTCACGGCACGGACATCGCCGAACCCGACGCGAAATGGGCGGCCCTGGGCGAATGCGCTTCGGCTACGCCGCCGGCGCAGGAGCTGGGGCCCCACACCGCGCCGGTGGGACTCACGTTCTACACCGGCGACGCCTTTCCCGCCGAATACAAGCGGCGGCTGTTCATCGCCGAGCACGGCAGCTGGAACCGCAGCAGGAAGATCGGCTACCGGGTGATGATGCTCGAGCTCGAAGGCAATGAGGTCGTGAGCTACGAGCCTTTCGCGGAGGGCTGGCTGCGCGGCGAGGAGACGCTCGGACGGCCGGCCTACGTCATCGAGGATAGCGACGGCAATCTGCTGATCAGCGACGACCACCGCGGCGTCGTCTACCGCGTCCGCTATACCGGCGCCTGACGGGGCGTATCCGGTACACTAGGCGCCGCAATTCTGAGGAGTAAAAACTCATGATCGGGAAGATATTTCGTGCTATCTGGACGGGTGTTGACGGTTTTCGCAAGGTCATCCACCTGGTCCTGATGATCTTCGTGTTCGTTTTGATGCTGGCGGCGCTGGGATCGGGCCAGACGCCCGTGAATATCAAGGACGGCACCGTCCTGCTCCTGAATCCATCGGGAGTGCTGGTGCATGAACTCAGCGCCGGAGAGCTTGATCTGGAATTGCTGCGCATGAACGACGATCCGCCGCCCGAGACGCTGGTAAGGGACGTGGTGCGGGCGCTCCGGCACGCCGCCGGGGACGACCGGATCGCGGGCGTGCTGGTGGACATCGACGGCCTGGCCGGCGGCGGTTTCACCAAGTTGCAGGACATCGCCGCGGCGATGCGCGAGTTTCGCGAGTCAGGCAAACCCATGGTCAGCTACTCGAGCTGGTACGGACAGAGCGGCTACCTGCTGGCGTCCCAGGCGGACGAGGTGTTCGTGCATGACTACGGTGGAGTGGACATCCGGGGCATGGGCCGCTGGCGGATGTACTACGCCGAAATGTTCAAGAAACTCGGCATCGATCCGCACGTATTCCGGATAGGTGAGTACAAGTCCTTCGTCGAGCCCTATTTCCGCAACAACATGTCCGACGAGGACCGGCAGAGCGCGGAACAGTGGCTGGGCGCGCTTTGGGGCGAGTATCAGAGTGAGGTTACCGAGGCGCGGGAGCTGGCCGCGGACGCGCTGGACCAGTATGCGGCGAACCTGACCGAGGCCCTGGAGGCCGCGGGGGGCGACCTGGCGCGGGTTAACCTCGAAGCCGGCCTGATCGATGCGATACACAACGATGAGACCTTCGCGGACTACATGAAGGAGCGCTTCGGCGATTCCGGGGACGGCGAATACAACAAGGTCGGGTTCGCCGACTACCTGACGGTGGCCGACCGCGAGAACCCGCCGTACTCCGACGACGAAAACAAGGTGGGCGTGGTTGTGGTGGCCGGTTCCATCATTGACGGCAGCGCCGGTCCCGGCGCCGCCGCCGGCGACAGCATCGCCAAGCTGGTCCGCCATGCCGCCGAGGAGGATTCGATCAAAGCCCTGGTGCTGCAGGTGGACAGCCCGGGGGGCAGCGCGTTCGCCTCCGAAGTGATTTCAGGCGCGGTCGCGACCGTCTCCGAAGCGGGCAAGCCGGTCGTGGTTTCCATGAGCAGCGTGGCGGCATCCGGCGGTTACTACGTGGCCGCGGAGGCCGACGAAATCTGGGCGTATTCGGGAACCATTACCGGGTCGATCGGCGTGGGCGCGGTGTTCTTTACCGCACCCAAACTGCTGGAGCGCATCGGATTTACCGAGGACGGCCTGGGAACGACGCCGCTGTCGGAACAGGGGCGTATCGGCGCGGACCTGGACGAAAGCCTCCGCCGGCAGGTGGATGCGCAGATCGGCAGGGTCTACGAGCGGTTCGTGGGCCACATCTCCCAGGGAAGGGGATTGACGTTCGAAGAAGTGGACGGGATCGGCCGCGGCCGGGTCTGGATCGGCTCCGATGCCGCGTCCATCAACCTCGTTGACCATATCGGCACGCTGGAAGACGCGGCCGAAAGCGCCGCGGGGCTGGCCGGCCTGGAAGAGGGCAAGTACAGCGTGGAACGGATCAAGCGCAAGCGGCCCTTCTTTACCGGCCTGAACGAGTTCTTCCAGCTGCGCTGGGGGAGGCTCAGGCACCGCCTTGGCATTCGTTCGGAACCGGACCGGTTCATGGACGCGGTCCAGCAGGCGCGAGAGATATTGAACGCCGAACTGGACCAGCTCGCGCAGCTCAATGATCCGCGCGGCTTCTACTACTATTGCGGAGCCTGCGCCGCCTATTGAGTTGCGACCGATATGCTGCTAGCCGACAACGTTACTTACAGCTACTGGGGGCAGGCCCGGCCGGCCGTTGCCCAGGCGAAGTTGCAGGTTGCGCCCGGCTCGATCGTCGCGCTGGTAGGCCCAAACGGCGCCGGCAAGACAACGCTCATCCATTGCCTTGCCGGCTTGTTCGAACCGCAGGCGGGTTCCGTACGCAGTGAAGATGGCGATATACGCGCGGATTTGCGCCGGCACCGGGCGCGGACCGGGTTTCTGTCCGAGCACTATGGCCTGTACTCCGGGCTGACGGCGCGCCAGAGCATGGAATACGCCGCTCAGTCACGGGCGCCGGCATTCCCCGAACTGCTGTCGCCGACCGCGCGTAGCGAAGCGATCGAACAGGTGGCGGAAGAGTGCATGGTCGCGGACCTCCTGGATATGGAACTGGACTCACTTTCGCGCGGGCAGCGGCAGCTCCTGGCGATCGCCGAGGTTGAGGTTTCCCGTCCTCCGCTGCTGTTGCTTGACGAGCCGGCGTCCGGTCTGGACCCGGATCACCGCGAGCGCCTGGCCGCCAGACTGGGACAGTTGGGGGAGAGCGGCCGGGCCGTGCTCGTTTCCTCTCACATCCTGGCGGAACTGGAGGAGTACGCGACCGACCTGGTCGTGATGCAGGAAGGGGCGACGCTGCCCCAACAGAGCGGGTTGTCTCCGGGCAGTCTGCGGGACGTGTATCACCAGGTTCGCGAACAGGCGCGGACAGCCAGTCATGACTGAATTGCTTGCACGCGTAAACCCGGAACTGCTGCGCGGCTGGCGCGCCGAGGCCACCCGTTTGCGCCTGGCGATCACGCTGCTTCTTTCGGTGGGAGTGGCCTGGTGCATCCAACTGGCCTGGGACTGGGGCGCCCTGGGACGTGCGGGAGCTCTTGCATTCGGTGTCCTGAGCCTTGTCGTTACCCCAATCCGCATCGTCGGCGCCATAGCGGAAGAACACAATCGCCATACCTGGCAGCGCCAGCGCATGAGTGCGCTCAGCCCGGCCCAGTTGATGCTGGGAAAGGCGTTCGGTTCCACCGCCCTCACGGACCTGGCGGCGCTCTGCGCGCTCGTCTGCTGGGGTCTCGGTGTGTACATGCCGGCGGACAGCGTTCCATTGCTTGGCGGGCCGCCCGAGGAGATGGTCCGGGAAATTCAGCAGGTGATTCGCGAGGGCTTCCCCCTGGACGCATGGCTGATGGTTTGCGCCAACCTGTTCGCGCGTTTTCTCGCCCTGGCGCTGGCAATCCGCAATTGTGACCGCTCGAAGGCCGCTCGCGGCCGGTCGTTCGTCGTTGCCATTCTGCTGTCGCTGCTTCTGACCAGCCCGTTGACGGCCCTGAAGGAGGGATTGACCGGAGGGCTGGCACGGGACATGCCCGGCTCGCCAATGTGGTTTGGCTTGCTCCCGATGGACAACGACGCCTTTTGGGCGCTCGGCGGGCTTGTATTCGTCGCGCTTGCCACCTGCTGGTGCTGGTGTGCGGCCCGCGAAACCCTGAGCGGCGGCCGCTTCGCAGTCGAAGCCGTGGTGGTCGGCCTCGGCCTGGGGCTGTGGTGGGCCGGAACGGCTTATGCGGCCGGAAACGCCGCGGATTTCGTGTTGATCGAGGCGGGTTACGGGCCCGGCCGGATCGCGACCGCGGCCTTGCTGTTGGTCCTGGTTGCAAGCGCATATCTTTGGGGTGTGGCGGAACGTGTGGACCGCCGGCGGGCGCGGGAGTTTCTCGCCGCGCCGAGCCTTGTCTCCGCACCGGCCTGGCTGCTGATACTTCTGATGGCGACCGTCACCGTAGCGGTGCACCTGGTTACAGGGGCATTCTCGGAATACGACGAACTTGGCTACGTGCAGCTCAATTTCTGGACGGTGGGTCTGCTGGGTTTCCTGGTGCGGGACATGGGCATCCTGTTCCTGGTGCTGGCCGGGCGGGTAAAGCGCTGGCCGGAGCTGGCCGCGCTGGCCTCCTGGCTGGTTCTCGGGCTGTTCCTGCCCGGCGCCCTGGCCGGCGCGGACGCCGTGGTCGGAGACTTTGAGCTGTACCTGCTGTTCTCGCCTATTTCGATCGAACAATCTACCGGAAGTGTCGTTATAGCGACGCTTTCGGCTTGGACGCAGGCTGCCCTGATGACCGGATGGCTGGTCTGGCGCAGCCGCTCATAGGGGAGCAGCGAATATGCCAACGGCTACACGAAGAGCATTTGTTGGGGCGGCAATAGCGGCGGCCGGCCTGAAGGGCGCGGGCGCGCATGAGCGTCCTGAGGACAGTGTCCTGTTCGTCCTGGTCCACGGCACCGGCCACGGTGGCTGGTGCTGGAAGTTCGTGCGCGACATTCTCCACGAGCAGGGGCATCGCGTGTACACGCCCACGCTTACCGGCTGCGGCGAACGGTCCCATTTGCTGCACCCCGATATCGGGCTTGACATGCACATCACGGACATCGTGAACGTGCTGGAATGGGAAGAGCTGGAAAACGTGGTGCTGGTGGGTCATTCCTACGGCGGCCTGGTCATATCGGGCGTGGCGGACCGAGCCAAGGACCGGCTGCGGCACCTGGTGTACCTGGACGCCATCATTCCGCGCGACGGCGACAGCCTGCTGACGGCGCGCCGGGACATCAGCGTGGAGGACATGCGCGCCAACGAGGAGCAACTGCGCAGAATCGCGCCGGACGGCAACTACATCAGGGGTTTTTCCGCGGCGATGTTCGGAATTCCGCCGGAGCCCGCCGACATTGTGGAATGGGTGGAGCGGCGCATTACTCCACATCCGATCAAGAGCTGGCTGGACCCGGTGAAGTTCGAGAACGGCGGCGAGGAAGGCGTGCCCTGCACCTTCATCGAATGCACCGAACCGGCCATGCCGGGCAGCGGGCTGAAGAACCACGCCAAACATGCGCAGGAACATCCCGACTGGCGCTACGTGGAACTCAAGACCGGTCACGACGCCATGGTGACCGAACCGCAGGCCTGTGCCGACCTGTTCCTGGCCGCCGCCCGTTCTTCCTGAGCCTGGATACGATAACGTTCGTTCTCGTTCACGGCACCGGCCACGGCGGCTGGTGCTGGAAGTTCGTGCGCGGAATCCTGGAAGGGCAGGGACATCGCGTGT